>JALBVE010000029.1 GCA_025050575.1 Candidatus Devosia symbiotica | reverse complement strand
GCGAATTGAACACGTAATGCGTCGAGCAGTATGGGCAGATGACTTCGCTGTCCTTGCCCATATTGAGATAGATATGGGGATGATCGAACGGGGGTAGGGCACCGATGCATTGGAATTCCTTGGACCAAACCTCGATCTGACGAAGACCTTCGGTATTGTGGAAGTGAGGCATAGTGCTGTGCGCCATCGAAAAGAACCCGGTGCGGTGATTTGATTTGGCAGGATCTTAGTCCAAGGTCGGGGTCAAGGGAAGGCTCAGGCAATCCAATCGGCTATTGATTTTGTGCGCCAATCCCGCGAACAGACGCTATCGGCTCGCGCGCAGCATCTGGTAAGAGACATGCCCACCTTTCTATCCGACGGCCTAACCCTGAACTACCAGACCACCGGCACAGGCCCGCCAGTGCTGTGCATCCATGGCTTTGCCTCGAGCGGGCAGGTTAACTGGGTGGATGTGGGCTGGGTAAAGACGCTGGTTGATGCCGATTATCAGGCCATTACGCTGGATAATCGTGGTCATGGGGCTTCGGAAAAGCCGCATGACCCCGAACGCTATCATCCGCAGGACATGATGGGAGACGCCGTTGCGCTGCTCGATCATCTGGGGATCGAACGGGCCGCCATCCTGGGCTATTCGATGGGGGGGCGGATTGCCGCTTTCATGGCCTATGATCATCCCGAACGGGTGGCCTGCCTGATTCTGGGGGGCATAGGAATGAACCTGATCAACGGGCTGAGCGACGGCAATGACATTATTGCCGGCCTGCGGGCACCGTCGCTGGACGGGCTGACACATCCCACGGCGCGGCAGTTCAGGATTTTTGCGGACCACACCAAATCGGACCGGAAAGCTTTGGCGGCCTGCATAGAGACGTCGCGGGCACCGATGGCCCGTGCCGATGTGCGGCTCATCAGTGTGCCGGTGCTGGTGGCTGTGGGTGAGGCCGACACCATGGCCGGTCCACCCGAGCCGCTGGCCGATCTGTTGACGCTAGGCGAGGCCTTTACCATTCCCAAGCGCGATCACATGCGGGCGACGGGCGACAGGGCATTCAAGGCGGCGGGGCTGGCGTTTCTGGACAGACATTTCCCCGCAAACAGGCATTCGTGAACCAAATAATACGTCTGGACTTTGTCTTGTCGCCTGAAATAGCCTATGTCGGTGGCCG
The DNA here is from genome assembly GCA_025050575.1 of Candidatus Devosia symbiotica. Taxonomy (GTDB): domain Bacteria; phylum Pseudomonadota; class Alphaproteobacteria; order Rhizobiales; family Devosiaceae; genus Devosia; species Devosia symbiotica. The sequence continues at coordinate 24,046 of JALBVE010000029.1, read as the reverse complement.
ACGATGAAGTGGAGTCGTGCCATTTATCTCGTCGGTGCTCAACCACAACACGTTCGAACAGGCTTCTGGCGCATCGCCTGGCAGTGCGACTGGACTATGACGATCTAATCCGACAGGCCTTTACCGAAACCGTTCTAGCGAGATTGGCGCCAATGCCCGCGCCGATCTGGCGGCGACGCTGGAACGCGATCCGGCCTGCCACCGGGCCCTTACCGCTGCCGTTCTTCAAGGGCTATCAGGCGATTCAGACGCATTGCTTTGCCCCTGCCATGTTCAAGGCGGGCCGGCGCGATTTTGAGCTCTATTTGCAAAGCCGCTCTAGCTAAGTATTTCAGGTCGATATCAATCCGGCCGTGGTGATCGGCAGGGGGATCATGCTGGACCATGGTACCGGGCTGGTAATCGGCGAGACCGCGGTTATTGGCGACAATGCTGTAAGGGGTCACCCTGGACGGAACCGGCAAGGCCAAACAGGACCGGCACCACAAAATCGGCAATGGCATGCTGATTGGTGCTGGTGCCAAAGTGCTAGGAAATATCAAGATTGGCGATTGTTCACGGGTGGGCGCCGGCTCGGTGGTGTTCAAGGAAGTGCCGCCGCGCGTCACCGTGGCGGGCGTTCCGTCCAAGGAAATTGATACGGCAGGCTGCGCCCAGCCGGCACTGGTCATGGGCTAGATGGTGCTCGTGCACGATAGGAACGGCTGGTGCCGCAAGGCAAGGCTGCTGGTTGTCATCGCTAAAATGGCGTATAATAGGGGTTGTATGCAGGGCAGTGGTGACTAGATTGCCGGCACAACGCAAACGAGCAGGACATCGACAGTGAACCAACCCGAAATCATCAAGCTGCAAAAATTCCTGCAGGTAAAGTTCAACAACCCTAATATCGATGTGCGGCCACGCCCAAAGCTTAACGATTCGGTGGAGGTCTGTATCGGCGAGGAGTCGATCGGACTGATCCATCTGGACGATGAAGATGGCGATAAGTCCTATATCTTCAGCATGTCGATTCTGGATATCGACCTGGAAAATATCGAATAGCTATCAGAATGCGCCGATGCGGGTGAGTCATTGCGCCATTCCGGCATCGAACTGGCGCCACGATTGCAGAACCGTGGCGCCAAAGGCGTAGACGGCGGCGATGTCGCTCGACAGATAAACAGTGCACACGCATTGCTATGGCCGCGCACTGTCTACAGCTTTCATACATTCCAGACACGCTCTCGTCGGCATAGCTGTTTTCGTCGCGCATCGGCTTGCCAACTAGACCAGCGACACCACTAGGCGTTTCATTGGTAAACTGGTGCACATAAACGTCATCGACTAGGCTGGCACTGGTGCGGGCCTGGCTGTGCGGCAACAGTGTCACATCGATAGACAGAGCGGCGCCATCGCGGCGGTGAGTATCACCCTTAGATCGATCTCGTTGGTGAATCAGTTGCGGATCTGCTCGCTAAAGCGGAACCGGTTAATGGAAATGGTCAGTTCGTACCCCAAAATGGTCTGGATGATCGGGTTGCCATCGGCAAGGCTTGGCATCGGCGCCCAGGCCTGACGGCCCAATTCATCGATCAGATAGGTGACGCCGACCGCGACTAGCAGCACTAGAACGCCAATGTCAGCCATATTGCCGGACGTCATCCGGCAGCGCCATGGCCTCATTCATCAGACCCCTATCAGGGATAGGCTTGGGGCGGGGTCTGGAACTGGTTCAGGCGCTAGTTGATTCCGGCGGTGGCAATGATCATTTCGCGATTATCGATCATATCGACCCACTGGCCGGCATTGGCCTGAGATTGGCGCTTGATGAATTTGTAGGGGACAGCGTTCCACAAATCGACTGAGCCGATCTGATTGTCAAGCATGAGGTCGCCGCGGTCGGTGCGAACCATCAGAACAGCGTGACCTTCGCCATTGGACTGCTTAACTACGGCCATCAGCAGTGCGCTGGCAGGCCAGCCGTCATTGATCAGTGCGCGGCGTTTGGCCAGTGCATAATCTTCGCAGTCGCCATAGCCGTTGGGATAGGTCCAGAATTCAGCGATTTGATAGAGATCTTGGTCGGTTGCGGGCGCCACGGTATTATTGATGTGGGCATTGACGGCCAGTAATTGCTGCCATACCGTTTCGGTCAGTGCAACTGCGGGCACGATATGAGCATTGGGACGGCATTCATCGGGCCGGCTGCGGCAAAACGCGGCGTGACCGACTGGGATGCTGGTGATCTCTGAGTGACTCTGAACGAACGCGACGTTGTTGGTGTCGAGCGCCTGAGCCGGTACGGCGAATATTGCCAGCGCGACAATGGCACCTAGCAGTGTTGATCCCAGTCCCTTGTTGATGGTGTGCATTGAGCGACCTCTCCGATGGAGATCACATTAGAGAGGCCGATTTGCTTTGATCCGAAAACTGTCGTGTAGTTTTTATACGTGCTTTATCGATTAGTTTTCGGATCGATTAACCATACGGATCAGTGCTTTATGTGAGGCGTCTCAGGAGACAGTTCCGGCGCGCACGGCGGCATAGATCGCGTCGTCCTGACGGGAGCCCTTGCGACACTGCTTGGCACCGATATGGATGGCGGTAGCATTGGCCAGCCGGCCGGAGCGGTAGGTGAAGTCATCCTGCATCAAAGTGCCGAGCAGCGCGTGCCAGTTCTGATCATGGGCGATGATGGTGTAGTCGTCAGCGTCCACGACCAGCAGGGTGACGCAGACATCGTCATCATCATGTGGGTCGTGGTTGGTTAACGGCAATATCGACCCATTGGTTGCGCTTCCAGTTCCATTTCTGGTGGAAGGGCGGGCAGGTCAGTGCTATGGCATCGGTCTGGCGCTGGGTAATGTCAATTTTCTGCTAGGAATAGCCCAGCCAAGCGTCTCGCTTATCGGACGGCTGGCTGGGCATTGGACAAGCAGAACAGCGTTGCCAGCAGGCAAGCGGAAGCGCGCAGCGTCAGTGTGACGCGGTTTTGATATATGAGTTTGCTGGCCTGAACCAGAGACGTCCGGTAGGCGGTATCGGGCTAGGCCGGATCAGCTCATGCGGAGGTTTTACTGCACAATGGTCAGTATTTTCTAAGTTGAAATGAACTCGACCGCAACGTCATTCTGGAAGTGACGGGCGACGCGGGCGGGCATGCGGCCCAGCATTACATTGGTCCACATGGCCGAGCGAACATCAAGTTTGATTGCGGCGCCGGACAGCGAGATGTCGATGATCTTGCAATTGTAGCGCCGACCATCATCAAGCACGACGGTGGAGTGGCGAATGTTGGGCACAACGCGTTCATGCCGGCAGTCCTCGGGCAGATTGAGGGCATCCTTGTTGGCCAGCCAGGTCAGTTGCGCAGCCATCTTGTCGTGTTTGCGGGGCGATGTGGCCAGATCTATGGTGAAGCCACCACCGATCTGTTCCAGAATGGTGCCTTCGATGCAGCCGATCAGATCGAGATAGGCGATAACCTTTTCGCCGACGCCACCATCATCCACCGCTACGGCACGCTGATGGCTGGCGAACCCGTTGTTCAGGTGATGACGCTGTCTGTCCATCGCAGTGCGGCGTTTGAGGCGGCCGAATTCCTAATGGACTACCTCAAAACTGATGCCCCGTTCTGGAAGCAGGAAATTGGTCCCGATGGAACGCAATGGGTGTGAGTCAAGGACGACGATGACAAGGCGCGCAAGATCCCGCCCTTTGGCGTGGTATAACTAAGGCTTGGCCATCACGCATTTCCCGCTTGGCTGGGCTAGTCAGCGTGCAGGGACTGCCGACAAGCTGATGAGGGGATCATCAGCTCAATGGAGCGACGGATTCCAGCGTCATGGTATCTGACGCGCTAGGACGGCCCATTCATCGTTGTGTTCGAGTCGGCAACAGCCTTGCTAGTGCGCTGCGCTAAGCGCTCGGCGCTCTTCTGGCCATAGCCGGCCGCCAGTAGCAGCACCGACCTGCAGCTCCATCAGCCGTTCCGCGGCAAAGCCGATCATCTCACGCAGAATAAAGGTGCAAACATGGCCTGGCTGGATAGCGTGCCGACAACCCCCTAATTTTTCTGGTGCTGACGCTCGGATTGACGCCTTTCCTCCCCGAACCACATCTGCTGGAAAAGCTGCGCATGCTGATGGCCGGCACGCTGGCGCGTCTCATCGAGATCTTTGATATAGTGCTGCATGGCACGCCATGGTTTCTGCTTGCTGCCAAGCGAGTGCGCATGCAGCTCGTCAATCAGTGATCGTCAACAACCGACCAAAGCGGGAGTATAGGCAATGAGCCAAGCCAACCAGAACGTCTGCACCACCTGTAGTGCTATCAATTGGATCCCGGCAAGTCAGGCTGCCAGTAACGGCAAATGCAGCAAGTGCAGCGCTGCTCTGTTCACCGGCAAGCCTGCAGACATGTCGGCCGCCAGGCTTAAACGCCAGATCGCCAAGTCGACATTCCTGTGCTGGTCGACATATGGGTGTCTTGATGCGGTCTATGCCGCGTCATGAGCCCGGAATTTGCCGCCGCTGCGGCCAGGGCGGAGCCCGGTATGCGCTTCCTCAAGCTGCATTCCGATAAGACTCCTGAACTGTCCACGCGCCTAGCCATTCGCGGCATTCCTGCCATGCTGCTGTTCGAGGGCGGCAAGGAAATTGCCCGGGTTTCCGGCGCTATGTCGTCCGCTGACATTCTCAATTGGTGGTGAGTGCATGGAGCAAATAGTCCTGCGCACGATATCCGAAGTATTTGGTCACTCCCGGTTTCCCGTTGATCTTGTCCCGCACTAGCTTGACGTCCGCCTGAATGGCCTGCAAGTCACGTTTGCCCGGGGTCAAGTCGAGCTGGGTGCGGAAGGCAGCGAAAGGTCGGACGGCGTGAACCAGTCTTTGTTGCACAATTATGACCTGGCAGAACACAATACGTTTCGGCTTGCAGCGCAATCTGACTTCGCCCGCACCATTGTTGATGAAGCCGAGCTGCTATCCCTATTCGCGTTGGTTGAGCAGAGGGAGTTGCCCGTTCGGATTCTGGGTGAGGGCAACAATGTCATTCTGAGCGAGCGCTATTCCGGCATCACCGTACTGATGGCTACTCGTGGCCGGGAGATTGCGGCGCGCGACGAGGACACGCACATTGTAGAAGCCCATGCCGGTGAAAATTGGCACGAACTGGTCGCCCACACTGTTGCTCAGGGCTTATGGGGACTGGAAAATCTCGCCGGAATTCCCGGTACCGTTGGCGCCGCGCCGGTCCAGAATATCGGTGCCTATGGTATTGAACTTAGTGATCGCTTCGTGTCGCTACGGGCTTTTGACCGGCAGTTTGGGGCGTTTGTTGAACTGGACGGACCCTCGTGTCGCTTTGCCTATCGCCATAGCCTGTTCAAGGAACAGCGCGATCGCTATGTCGTCACCAGGGTGCGGCTATTAGTCAGCAAATCTGCAAGGCCGACATTGTCCTATCGTGAGCTGTCAGACATCAAATCCCCCGACCAACCAGCCGTCATCATGGAAAAAGTGCTGCAGCTGCGCCGCGCGAAAATTCCTGACTGGCGCCGCCTCGGTAATGTCGGTTCCTTCTTCCACAATCCGGTCGTGTCTGAGCAGATCGGTCGCGCCTTTATGGCTGACAATCCGGCTGCACCAGCTTTCATCCAGGCAGATGGCACGATCAAACTCTCGGCCGGTTGGCTGATCGAGCATGTGGGGCTAAAGGGATATCGACAGGGTCCGGTCGGCGTTTCTGACCAGCATGCCTTGGTGCTAGTCAATCATGGCGGCGCGAGTAGCGGAGACGTTCTGCGCCTGGCCGAATACATCGTTACCACGGTCCGTGACCGCTTCGGAATCGGCCTGCAGCGCGAACCAGAACTGCTTTAATTACGCCACCGACAAGCTGCTGACCGCGTTTCCTAAACAGCGAGCGAGTGCCGCGCCTTGCTCGTCGAAGCGGGCGGTAATGGCGTGCACAAAGGGCCTGCCGTCTTCAGTCATGGCGAAGCGTGCCGCATTTGCCACGGTCATGCCATCGGGATCTGTCGCGGCGATGGTGCGGGGCAGCTCGAACAATGCGGTCTCGGCCGGCCCGAACGCCTCAAGCTGCTCGGGTTCAGGCCACTAGCTACCAACAGATGCGCTGCCAATTGCGATTGGGCAAAGCGCGCCCGGATGTCGAGGAGCGACTGATCAGAGATCATCTGCTGGTGCTTTTTCATCTATGGCGCGTGGGCATAGCCAAACAGAGCAGTGCGATCGGGGGGCAACAACAATACCTTGGCGATCGTCTCTTCAATACCGGCAAGTGTCTGACAGGGCAGGCCGTAGAGCACGTCCACATTGACCGAATGCGCACCGCGAGCACAGACTGAGTCAATCACATGCTAGGTCTGTTCAAAGCTTTGCAACCGGTTGATGGTCTGCTGCACCTTAGGATCAAAATCCTGCACGCCAACGCTGGCGCGGGTGAGCCCGAATGCGGCCATAGCGTCAAAACGATCCTCGCCAAGGTCATTGGGGTCAATCTCGATACTGATCTCGGCCGTCGAAGAGATCGTGAACCGCGCCGAAAGCCGCGCTTTGAGCCGGGCCATATCCACCACGCTCAGCATGGTGGGCGAACCGCCGTTCAGGTGGATGGCCGTCACCACGCCTCGACCGTCCAATTGGTCGGCAACCCAGTCAATTTCCGCACGCAGCGCTTCGAGATATTGTACCACCGGTTCGTAGCGCAGCGTGTGTTTGGTGTGGCAGCCGCAGAACCAGCACAGGCGGTCACAATAGGGGATGTGCAGATAGAGGGAAATCGTCGCGTCCTCTTTTAGATCGGCTAGCCAGGACGCATAGACCTGCGGCGTGATGCCGGCATGGAAATGCGGCGCCGTCGGATAGCTGGTATAGTGAGGCACGGGCGCGCTATAGCGATCGATTAGATCAGGACGCATCGTTCAGGACTCCATCCAGTTGGCAGTCATGGCGAGTACAAATCGCATCAATTTTCGGTCCATTCTCAACGTGTGGCTGCAGTGCTTTGCTCAATTGGCGGCAAACTATCACCGTCAACGAACCGATATTTGATCGGGATTAACTCGGTGCGATTATTTGGGCGCCCATACTCTCAGAGAGACACGCGCCTGTTTATCGGGCGACAAGGTGATCCTCAGATATGTTGCCCAACATGCCGATAGGCATCTAAAGGGATACGTCCGGCAGTTTAGTGACGGCCTTGATTGACATGTGGACCGTGGCGCCCCAAATCCATCGTCAAGAGATCGATATGACTGACCTTGAACTCGATGTTCGTCCGTTGCTGCGCGATGGTGGGAAGCCGTTTGGCGTCATCATGGCGGTGGCTAATCAGCTCAAACCGGATCAGCATCTCAGGCTATTAGTCCCGTTCAGGCCTGAGTCGCTATTCGATGCCATAGCCAGCAAGAGCTTCAGCAGCCCCGATATCTGGCCGATCCGGCCGATTATCTCGACTGCAGTGAACGTGAACCAACCGAAACCGTGATTCGGATTTTGACTTTCCTCGCGGCGATGCGCGAAGATGACGTCTTGTTCGCGCTGCTCGGCCGCGGCCCCGATTTCGTCTTCCCCGCGCTGCAGGCGGGCGATTACGCCTGGTCGGCAACTTTGACGAGACCGGCGCGGCGTACCCCCTGATGATCCGGACCGGCGCCAAGCGCTGAGCGGGCGGTTGGGCCGGGTGCCCGACCAGCAGGACCAGCGCGCCCAGAGGCGGCGGCAAGCCGGGACCTGCAGCTCCATCAGCCGTTCCGCGGCAAAGCCGATCATCTCACGCAGAATATCGGCGTCAGGGGTCTTCTTCATACCAGCGTGCGCAGGTTCACCATTGCATTGGTCATCGGTGATCCTTCCAGTATCAGGTTGGTGTGAGCAACCCGACCCTACCGGAAATCGGTCTATGACCACCGATCAGCTACACCAGGGTCTGGGATATGATCTTTGATTTGGCGTAGTCCGTAAAAAACACATCCGATGGGCACTTGTGTTCGCACACTGGCCGTGGTGGTGCGCTCTAATGGAGCGCAGCCTTTAAGCGTAGAGTACTTTAACTCCAATATGCAGGTTGCTGGGGCACTGGGATGGAGCGGGTATATGCGTGGTTGTCGGCTGCTGGCTATCTCCAGAGTGGAATCGACAGCGAGTTCGCGCGGGGCGGTCGGCGTGGTCGTGGTTGCTCTGGGGCAGCTATCGGCTGGCTGCGTCGACCTCGTCTAGCGGTTATCAGTCTTCTTGGCGTGTTGGCCTCGTTGCCGGTCATTGGCTTATACTGGTTGGTGCGATTGCTGATCCTGGAGTGATCTTTCCGGTCACTGCCGCTTGACGCTGAGTTAGGGCTGACAATGCGGCTTGATCCGCGTATACAGAATCCAAATCAATCACCATTCAGGATCATGGCGCGTCAAAATGACTGCCGGTGAAAACGTTGCTTTGCGTCGCAAGAAACTACGCTACCGGGCCTGGCGCAGGGGCATCCGCGAAATAGACCTGATTCTAGGGCTATTTGCGGACGCCCATACCGAGTCCATGGACGAGGCCGGCCTTGACCGGCTCGAAGCCCTGATGAGCGAAGAAGACCCATCATTGCTCACATGGGTCATGGGGCAGGCGAGTTTGCCTGATCACATCGATCTGGATTTTCTCGCCGAAGTTATTGCCGACCACCATGCCCGGCTGGCCAAATGAACGACATCGCTACGCGGATGCCCTCTCGCACTATTGCCAATGTGCCTGATGGCATGCAGCCCATGGTGCTGGCGCGTCTGATCCAGCAGTGCGTGGAAGTCGCTCCCAATAACGTCGCCAGCATCGTCTTTGTCGCCCGCGACGATCGGCGCTTGCAGCGCATGGCCGATATTCTGACGGCAATGATGCCGGGTCACGCGGTGCTGACGCTGCCCGCGTGGGACTGCTTGCCTTATGACCGAGTCTCACCCAACAATGTGACGATCGCGGCCCGTATGAATACGCTGGCAGCCCTGACCAGCGATGCCAAAGCCGCCGTGGTGCTCACCACCGTTAACGGGTTGATCCAGCGCCTGCCGCCGCGGGACGCGGTTGAAACCATGTCATTTTCGGCTGCCGCCGGACGGATCGTTGACGGCGAAAAACTGATCGGTTGGGCCGCCAATAATGGCTATCTGCGCGTGCCGACCGTGCGCGAAAGCGGTGAATTTGCTGTGCGCGGCGGATTGGTTGATCTCTTCCCCGCCAGCGCCAAGGCGCCGCTGCGCTTTGACTTTTTTGGCAGTCAGCTCGAATCAATCCGCACCTTTGATCCGGATAGCCAGCGAACCACCGGTACACTCAAATCCATCGCCTTGACGCCGATGAGCGAGGTGGTGCTAACCGAGGCGAGCATTCGGCGCTTTCGGCAAAACTACACCGCCACTTTTGGTGGCAATACCGCCGGCGACACGCTTTATGCGTCGATCAGTGGCGGCGCGCGCTATTCGGGCACTGAACACTGGCTGCCGTTCTTTTATGAGCATCTGGACACGTTGGCCCAATATGTTGGCGACGCACCATTTGTCTTCGATGAGCAGGCCAGTGAAGCCTATAGTGATCGCGTGGCGCAGATCCGCGACTATTACGACGCGCGTGAGGCGGCGCGGCTGACGCCACAAGTGGCTGGCGCAGGTGCCCCCTATAAGCCGATTCGGCCGGAACTTCTCTATGCTGTCGATGAGCACCCCTATGCGCTGGCTGGCGCATCGGTGATCCAATTATCGCAGTTCATGGTGCCGGGCACCAAGGCAGCCGACGATGCCGGCGGCCATATTGCGCCTAGTTTTGCCGCTGTTCGACAGGCGGCCAACACCAATCTGTTCCAATCAGTCGTTGATCGCCTGCTCGCTGAGCGCAAGGCGGGACGCCGCGCCGTGGTCGCCTGCTGGAGCACAGGCACTCGCGACCGCATGGTGCAGATACTCAAGGATCATGGCCTGACCAATCCACGCTTGGCTGAGAACTGGCGTGATGCCGAGACGACTAGTGCGGCCACAACCGCCTTGGTCGTCCTGCCACTGGAGAGTGGGTTTGAGACCGGCGACCTGTTGGTGCTGTCCGAGCAGGACATTCTGGGCGAGCGCATTCTGAAGCAACAGCGCAGAAAAAAGGCCAGTGATGCGCTGACCGAGGCAGCCAGCCTGGCTGCTGGCGACCTAGTGGTCCATATCGATCACGGTATTGGGCGCTTTCTGGGCCTCAAGGTCATAGAGGCTAGCGGTGCATTTCATGAATGCGTCGAGCTCGAATATGGCGGAGGCGCCAAGCTCTATCTGCCAGTCGAAAATATCGAACTACTGACTCGCTATGGTTCGGACGAGAGTAACACCACGCTTGACAAACTTGGCGGCTTCGCCTGGCAGGCCAAAAAGAGCAGGCTCAAGCAGCGCATCCGCGACATGGCTGAGCAGCTCATCAAGATCGCTGCGGCGCGCCTGCTGACCCGGGCCGACGTGATCGAAATCAACCCCGGCGCCTATGACGAGTTTGCCGCACGTTTCCCCTATGAGGAAACGGAAGACCAGATGGCTGCTATTTCCGCTGTGTTCGACGACGTTACCTCGGGGCGCATCATGGACCGGCTGCTCTGTGGTGATGTGGGTTTTGGCAAGACCGAAGTGGCATTACGCGCAGCCTTTGCCGTGGCTTTGAGCGGCAAACAAGTTGCCGTCGTCGTGCCCACAACCCTGTTATCACGCCAGCATTTCAAGATTTTTTCGGAACGCTTTGCCGGCCTGCCGGTGCGCGTGCGCCAGGCCTCGCGCATGGTTGGATTAGCCGAGCTAAAGGCCACCAAGGAAGGCTTGGCCGATGGCCAAGTCGACATCGTTGTCGGCACCCATATGCTGCTCAGCAAGACCATACAATTCCGCGATCTGGGGCTGCTGATCATCGATGAAGAGCAGCATTTTGGTGTCGGCCACAAGGAGCGTCTGAAGGATCTCAAGGCCAATGTGCATGTGCTGACGCTGACGGCGACGCCAATTCCGCGCACCCTGCAGATGGCACTGATCGGCGTTCGCGATCTCAGCCTGCTAGCAACGCCACCGGTAGATCGTCTGGCCATCCGTACCTTTATCTTACCCTTTGATGTGCTATCGGTGCGTGAAGCACTGCTGCGCGAAAAATATCGCGGCGGCCAGAGTTTTTATGTGGTGCCGCGCATTCGCGACCAGGTGGAAATCGCCGAATTCCTCAAGGAACAGGTGCCCGAGGTCTCGTTCGTTGTGGCCAATGGTCAGATGGCCCCGAGCGAACTCGATGACGTCATGAACGCGTTTTATGACAATAAGTTCGACGTGCTGGTGGCCACCACTATCGTGGAATCCGGTCTCGACATTCCCAACGCCAACACCTTGATTGTGCATCGCGCCGACCATTTTGGTCTGGCCCAGCTATATCAGATCCGCGGCCGTATCGGTCGCGCCAAGGCAAGGGCCTACGCATTGTTCACGGTGCCAGCTGACCGCAAGCTCACCGACACCGCCGAACGTCGCCTGGGCGTGCTGCAGTCGCTTGAAAGCCTCGGCGCCGGCTTCCAGTTAGCCAGCCACGATCTGGACATTCGCGGCGCTGGCAATCTGCTAGGTGACGAACAGTCTGGTCATATCCGTGAAGTGGGCTACGAGCTCTATCAGTCCATGCTTGAAGCGGCCGTGGCTAATCTGCGCAGTGGTGACGCTGTCTACGAAGACAAGAATGAGTGGAGCCCGCAGATTTCGCTGGGCATGCCGGTGATGATTCCCAAGCATTATGTGCCCGATCTGCAACTGCGCATGCAGCTCTACCAGTATCTCAGTCATCTGACCAATATCCGCGACATCGACGCTGCTGGTGCCGAACTGATCGATCGTTTCGGGCCCTTGCCTGAGGAGGTGGAAGCGTTGCTCAAGGTGATTCTGATCAAGGCACTATGTCGCCAGGCCAATGTCGAAAAAGTCGATGCCGGCCCCAAGGGCGCGGTTATCACCCTGCGCAACAACGAATTCGCTAACCCGTCTAGCCTGATCAACATGGTCAGCGACCCAGCCAATCAGGTGTATATCAAGCCCGATCAAAAGCTGGTGTTTGCTCGCAATTGGCCCGCACCCAATGATCGTCTCAAGGGTGTGGCGGCCATTCTGTCGCGCCTGGCCCGACTTGTTGAGACAGTTTCATGAAGCCCGTCCATAAATCCTGTCTTGCCATAATGCTTTGGCATGAGCTGTTGGTCATGGTATTGACCGAATTAAGCACTTGAAGGGCAGTTCAAATCTTAGGGTGATGTCAAATCACCGGGACCGCCAAGGAAGCCAAGGAAATTCTATGAACTTCAGGAAACCCCTCGTCGCCGGTTTTGCGGTAGCCGCGCTCATGCTGTCCCCGCTGTCGGCTTTCGCTCAAGACGCAACGTCCGCTCCGGACGCAACCACAGCAGAGGCACCGGCCGACGCTGCTGCGGACGCCAGCGCACCTTCGAATAACTGGCTTAAGGTATGTGACCCGCTACCCGACGGCCAGAAGGCCTGCATTATGCGCCAGGTGATCCTAGCCAACAATCAGTTCCTTGGCTCGTTCCTGCTGCGCGATGATCCAGGCCAGGAAAGCCGCCTGCTCGCTGTGGCCGCCGTGCCGTTGGGCGTCCTGCTGCCGTTCGGCCTGACCTGGCAGATCGATGGCTCCAAGCCAGTGCGCGTACCCTATATGCTGTGCGATCCGACCTCGTGCGCTACCCAGCTGGTGATCAACGAGCAATATGTGAATTCGCTCAAAAAAGGCAGCACACTCAAGCTGATCGCGAAGAACCGGCAGAACCAGGATCTGACCATCGAGATCGATCTGGCCGGCTTCACCGCCACCTATGATGGCGAAACTGCGATCACCTTTGATGAGTTCCGCAAGCAGACTTCGGGTGAAAACGCCCTTGAGCAGGTGCTGCAGGATCGTGCTGAAGAACTGCGCAAGCAGCTCGAAACGTCAGCGGTCGATGACGCTGATGCGCCGGCCCCTGCTGCCCAGTAAGCCAGCTCGGCCACATTGACGAAGAAAATGGCGCGGGCAACTGCGCCTTTATTTTTGCGAACTAAAGACGGCCCATGCCGAGATTAAAGGCCCGCCGGCGTAGCGCCGGCGCCAGCTTGAGCGCCCACAAACCGCCCGCCCGCAACGCCTGGGCCGGGATCATTTCGGCCAGCAAAGAGCGGAACAGCGTGTCGACCATGGTCCCGGTCCGCGCTAGATCAGCGCTGCGGCGACCGGCATAGTCGATGCTGACGGTTTTAGCCCAACCGGCTACGGACCGGTCGGCATTGGTCAGCGCCGCAGCCAGGTCGGCCACGTCGCGCAGGCCCAAATTGAGACCCTGGGCGCCGATTGGCGGAAAGGCATGGGCCGACTCACCAGTCAATACTACTCCGTCCGCACCGGCGCGGGGCACACTGAGCGACCCCAGCGGGAAGACAAAGCAGGGCGATGCCAGGGTGATCTTGCCAAAAAGTCGCTGAGACTTCTCGGTCAGCACCGCCAGCAGATGATTGGGGCCACCGGCCTGGGCTGCGCGCAGTGCACTGTTCTCATCGATCCACACTAAATTGGCGCGATTGTCACCCGCGGGAACCAGCGTAAACGAGCCCTTCGGATAGTGAAACTCAATCGACGTGCTGGCGATGGAGTGCCCCAGATCAAGGTCGCAGACCAGAGCGGACTGGCCGAACGGATGTTCAGTCGCCCGCAGACCGGCTGCACTGCGCACCAGCGATTTTTTGCCGTCCGCCCCTACAATTAGAGGCGCCTGCAATGTTTTGCCGTCGCTCAGCGTCAGTGACCAGTCATCGCTGGTCCGCTGCAGCGCCTTGGCGCCGAGCGTGCGAGTCGCTAGATTTGGCAATGTTGCGGCTACGGTGTGGAATTGCTCCAGCAGCCGGCCATTAGAAAAATTCCAGCCAAAGCTGTTCAGCTCGATCTCGGCAGCATCAAACAGCGTTTCGGGTGCCCGGATCAGGCGCCCGGTCGCGTCGATAATGCGAATCCGGGTCAAGGCATGGCCCAGTGTCTCGGGTTGCTCGACCAGGCCGGCCTGGTGCAGATAGTCCACGCTGGGTTGCATCAGGGCCGAGGTGCGGTGGTCCGGCCGCACTACTGGCGCCAGATGAATGGTCTGCAGGCCTGCCTTGGCGACGGCGATTGCCGCAGCCATCCCCGCCAGCCCACCACCCACCACAATGGCTTCGGCATCGTGCCCGCTCATCTGGCGTTAGCCAGCCGCTTGAGGTGGCCGCTGGGGACGATCAGGCTGCCGGCATGGGAACCGACAAACATGATGAGTAGGAAGATCGACAGATTATCCGGCACAAAGGCGATCAATGAAATCGCCGGGCCCGGGCAGATGCCAGTCATGATCCGGCCAATGCCGAACAGCGCCGCGCCGCCAATCAGTCGCCGGTCAATGCGATTATATTCGGGTTCATGAAACGCCGAATCGAATAACGGAGCCCGTCGACGGCGGCTGAACTGCACGGCGATAAACATGACCAGTATTGCCGGCACGATGATGAAGGCCAGGCTCGGATCCTAACTATCTGCAGGAATAGCAGCGATGTCGAGAAAGCGCAGTACCTTTTTGGCATCGACCATCTGCGAGACGTATATGCCGGCCCCGAACGGCGCGCCGCTGAGCGCGGCGGTTGCCAGACAGTGGAATCTTAGATTTGCCATTATATCACTCCGGTCACGGCTAGGGTGACCATGGACACCCCGAAAAACACCAATACAGCGACTAGCGAACGTCTCGATAGTACGCGCCAGGCCGTATACCCTGTGACCGGAGGTGCAGCCATGCCGATCTTGGTGCTAATTCCGATCAGCAGTCCAGCATTGGCCAATCATACCGGTGCGGCAATGCCCCAGCAAGTGGAGCATCCAGCCAGGCTGGTGGGGACATCCCCACCCATGCCGATCCCCGGTAACAGTTGAAATACGACAAAAGTCGAGATTACTATGGCCGCCAGGAAGACCAGACGCCAGACCACCGTTTGGGCGGGCGGCAGTAATTGGCCAAATATCCCTAAAATGCCGGCAATACGACCATTGCCCAGCCATAGGACAGCTGTTGCGAGACCGATAAGAATGCCACCGATGGCGGTAGTGAGTGGCATGAAGGATTCCATAAGATTCTCTTCTCAAAGCAGTTGCTAGTAACGTTATCATCCTCAGACCAGCGGGCGCCAGCGATGCGGCGACTGTTTTATGCTGCGCAATGTCGCAGGGCGAAGAAAACTCTGCTGCATTGGCTTTTGTTGACGCCAATCTCGGCCTAGACAGGGACAAGAGCGTCGATGCGTCATGACGGCGTCGGCAAGGCAACTTTCGACAAATCGCTCGATTGCCTGCGGCTGCGCGGCCTGCTTGCTAGATTCGGCAACGCCTCTGGCGTGGTCAGCGTCCCCGATATCACCGTTCTGGCCCGCAAGGGATCGCTTTATGTGATCCGCCCGACAGGTGTGCACTATCTTAGTCAGCGCGCCGTATTGCTTGAGGGTGCCAGCCAGCTATTTGCCGCCGTCGCCAATGGGTCGATCAAGGTAGAGGTCAATCACACCTTCCCGCTGGTCCGGGCCGCCGAAGTCCATCAGGCACTCGAAAGCCGGCAAACCACAAGCGCGGTAATTCTGATTTCCTGATCCACTGGACAGTCCGTCACTCTGCCGCTAAAGGCTCACCCAGCGGGTGGGTGGCAGAGTGGTCGATTGCTCCGGTCTTGAAAACCGGCGGGCGTGCAAGCGTCCCGGGGGTTCGAATCCCTCCCCACCCGCCATTCCCATGGCCATCACGCCAGATTGACGCTGCAGTACCTTGAATAAGCAACAGGCGCACTCGAGCGTTGGCCTGCGATGCTGAGTGGTGATTTCATTCGCTACCTTCCTCTAATAGCTATCTGTGCAACTCTGGCCCTTCTCGCCGTAGCGACGGCCAGTCTCATGCCGGTCCTGCCAGAGCTTCCGCCGCTTCCAACCCACTATCAGGGCTAGGCTGGCAATGATTTCTATGCCTGTATCTTGACCGATTACGCAGGCGACTCCACTGCTGGGCTGGGCGCCGGTCTGGTAGCGGGTTACCTGCCAGGCGTCAGATCTGCTCAGACGCTTTTCCTCGCTATTGTGGTCAAGGGCACGGCTTTCACCGTCCAAACCTCTCCAACAGCTTCAACTGTTGCCGTAGCACGGGGCTATGTCGAAGCTGACGATCAGCAAAACGATACCAGTGTCGGCGTTCTGGCGGGCCAGCAGGTTTTATCATCGCAAGAGAGGCCAATCACCCTGGCCAGTGTGATCGCCGCGCAAGGAAACGCCCGAAAATCGCCGAAACCCGCGGCATAATAGCCAGCCGTCAGGCCGATCGGCCCGTCAGCGACTAGTTCTGGCGATTTCGTTAGTGATAATTCCAGTCGGCGGGGCAGCGAAGAGGCCAGCAAAAGTGACGCTGGTGAGCACGGCAACGATAATTCCAGCCAGGGCAACAATAACAGTCGTGGCAATGGCAATTCTGGCTATAGCGATGATGATAGGCGGCGGACGGCGTCCATGAAAAAAGGTCCAGGAAATAGAGATGAGCGGATGGGGCGAAATTGCTGAACTAGCTCAGTGCGTTAGCGCCGCTCCATTGTATTTGGAAATAACGTTGAAGTGGGCCAGATGCCAGATCAGATGTGCTTTCTGGTCATTGCGTCCGGGACATTTTCGGCCATGGCAACCAACTGGCTGTGGACATAGCCTCAGATCAGTGTGTTGAGCGTGGCGGCGCGGCACCGCAAAGAAACTGGCCGCTATGCCTAAGTCGACCAAATTGGCCTCGCCGATCGAGTGCAGACGATAGTCCCTGGCGATGAAGTCAGCCCATAGTTCCAAGCGGTCGTCCATCTCCATACCTGTCCGGACGTCGGATCAAACTGCTAATAGCTATCAATCTGACAAGGCTGATTGGGCCGCGAGTCGCGACCGTATCTGGACCGGTCCGGCGCGATCATGTATCTTTTGCCCGCGTCTCGCTGGGCCTCGTAAACCGGGGCCAGTGAGATTGTCGATTGCCAAATAGGATTAATTGTGAGCCGCAAGGAATTTAAAGCCGCAAAGATGCGGAGGTTGAAGCGCATTGCCGGTCGATATGGTCTGACCATTCTGACGGCCGAAAAGCTCATCGCCAAGATGGGTAAGGGCGGTCACGCCATCCGCGAGGATGAGAGCCACAAGGTAATTTTCGGGGATAGTCCTTTGCCATTCTCGGCAACCTTCGAGCAGATCGAAGCCTATGTCGAGAAATTGGAAGCGGAAGAAGAGTAAGCGACGCTGACCTTTATGGCAATCGCCTCGCGAGCTCTGCCTGCCAAATTTCATTATCTATTCCGTAACAGGAATCGCGCCACACTCATTCCATTGGCTACCTTTGGCGGCGCGTTATTGTGTTTACTCTGGTTAATGCCAACGTAGAAGAAGACGACGCCGAAATCACTAACCCCTAGGAAATTGCAGAATTATTCGCTGCTATTGCCACCGTTGCCATTGAGGCAATAGGAGCAGGGTAGCACAGCAGCTATTTGATGCCGTCGTTGAACGGGACGGCAAAGACCCGAACTAAAGCCGGACGACGCAGCGACCCGGCAGGTCAATCTAGCCATCATCGCGCGGCGATAGCGGCACAGACAAATGGTCTTCACCGGCTCGCCCATCATCGATATTTTTCCGACGCCGACCATAATTCCGTTGAGCGACAGTGCTTTGCTGATCCGCTTTGCAACGGTATTGACTGGCGCTGCCAATCGGGCAGCGATCGCTTTGGCGGCAGCGCTGGAACACGCATCCCTGGAAGGGGTAGTAGAAATTGTGCCCAGCCTCGTGTCGGTCCTGCTGCGCTATGACCCGCTGGCGACGGCCTGGTTAGGACTGACTGGCCAATTGCGACTGCGTCTATACGCGCTGGACGCCACCATGGCCGCTGCTCTCAATATGACGATGATCGCGTTCATTGCGGCGCACAATACCAAAGAGCTACGCGTTCTGGCGAACGGCTTTGCCCCGGGCTTTGTCTATTCGGCCTACATCCGCAAGCGCTGGTGCTGCCCCGCCGCACCGAAGTCAGGCTCATGGTGCTGGCAGACACAATATTGTTTGCCGCGGGCCAAACCACAATCACGACAACCTAACTGCCGACTAGCTGGCACCTTATCGGTAGCACCGATTTTGCCAATTTCGACCCAAACGCCGAGCCATTCATCCAATTGTCGCCAGGTGATCATCTCAACTTCACAGTCTCATTATGAGCGCAGTCATTGCCATCATCCGCGCCGGACCGCTGACCACGGTTCAGGATGCCGGACGGTTCAGTCATTTGCGCCATTGTATTAGTACCTCCGACCCCATGGATATCGCTGCTTATGGCCAGGCCGGCCGTCTTGCCGGCGCTGATCACGCGGGCATTGAATTCACCATGGCTGGCTTGGTGGTCCGGCTGCAAAGGCGTGGCCTTTGTCGCGCACCACAATGGTAATAGCCTCGACAGGCTAGTGATAAATTGGCTGTGGCGCCGAGTTCTGTCGGTAATTAAGGACTGCAGGATGCCCAGCAGGAATCCGGCGGCCACCGCACCAAGCAGCGATCCCATGCCCCCAACTACGACCACCACAAAACTGAGGACGATGAAATCCATGCTCATATGGTAGTTGGACAGCAGGAGCGGTGTGTACATGACACTGGCTATGCCGGCGACGACAGTGGCCAGGCGGAACATAATGGTGAAGCGACGGTCAATATTGATGCCCCAGCAGGCCGACGATCTCGCGGTCGGCTATGCCAACACGCCCACCATGCCGGATGCCGTGAACTGCAGGAAGGCAAATACACCGTCGATTACCACGCTGGAGAAGAGGAAGTAGATAAAACGCCAGGTGGGGTAGGTAATGGTATTGGTCTGTATACCTAATCAGGCGCCGATATCGGTCGCGCCGCGCACGGACTCGGGTATGGGCTGCGGGGGTAGGATTGGCGCCAAAGATCGACTTGATGATCTCCTGGGCCACAATGGCCAGACCAAAAGTCACAAGGATCTGCTCAGCATATGGGCGTTTGTAGAAGTGTTGGATAATGTCGCGCTCAAGCACGATGCCAATTACCAGAATCACCGGTATGGTGAGCAGGATTGAGAGGGGAACAGAATAGTCCACCAGAATGGTGCCGAAATCGCAGAACCAAGCCTACACTAGCGGCGCGCGCACCTTAAGCGGCGCGTCTCAGGGGGGAGCTTGGTGAGATCGAGCGTAACCGATTCCAGCTTGATCAACTGGCGGAACAGCACCGAGCAGAACGCACCCAGCATGAACACGCGCCATACCCCCCAATCATATCCCCAGACCCTGGTGTAGCTGATCGGTGGTCATAGACCGATTTCCGGTAGGGTCGGGTTGCTCACACCAACCTGATACTGGAAGGATCACCGATGACCAATGCAATGGTGAACCTGCGCACGCTGGTATGAAGAAGACCCCTGACGCCGATATTCTGCGTGAGATGATCGGCTTTGCCGCGGAACCGCTGATGGAGCTGCAGGTCGGTGCTGCTACTGGCGGCCGGCTATGGCCAGAAGAGCGCCGAGCGCTTAGCGCAGCGCACTAGCAAGGCTGTTGCCGACTCGAACACAACGATGAATGGGCCGTCCTAGCGCGTCAGATACCATGATGCTGGAATCCGTCGCTCCATTGAGCTGATGATCCCCTCATCAGCTTGTCGGCAGTCCCTGCACGCTGACTAGCCCAGCCAAGCGGGAAATGCGTGATGGCCAAGGGGCGGGATTGGGGTGGGGAGCCAGGTCGAGGCGCTGCGCAAATAGGTCGAGCAGATTTCTCATTTGGTTCAATCATATGGCGATCACTCTGCCAGCGACCTCCAGCATAATGCTGTGGCGATCGCCAGGGAAATTCGACACCAGGAGCGCGTCGTAGGGCGTCAGATCAGCCGTCAGGCCAATATTGCCAGCAAGGCGGTGCGCGATAACCCGATGCCGGTCATTGTCGCCCTGGGTACAATCACCCTGATTTCCGCGCTGATCTTCTTACGCAGTTGAGCAAAGGCAGAGCGTTAGCGTCTTGCTAACCTTCTAACTCAGACCCTCCTTGAGGCTGTTGGGTCATTTGTGGTCACAATCATTGTATAGTAGCCGACGGAGACTGACCCATGCGGAAAATGACCAAAGCGGTAATACGTGCCGCTAGCCTGGTAATTGCCGCGACCAGCCTTGGCGGCTACTCCGGCATCCGCCAACGCATCGCGCAGACCCTCGACGCCGGCCTCTAGCGCGTCAGAGGTCGTTCTCTCGGCGGCCCAAAGCATAGCGCCGGTCGCGCCGCCGCGCAGGGAAACATGCGCGCCCACCTCACCCAGTTCGGGCAGATTGATGGCAAAGCGCATCTGCCAACCCTGTTACTCGGCCTCCTCACTGCTATTTTATTGGTCGCGATGGATCTGCAATTGCAGCAAGACCTAGTGCCCGCCAATCACGACCGGCAGATCGATGCTCTAGTCAGCTCGCCCTTGACGTTGCTCTCGGGCAGCGAGGCGTGCTGATGCAGACGGAGCCGAGACAGGGCCGATTCCGTGCGTTCGAACAGATGTTTGCTAATTTCTTCGGCGCCGATCGCGGGGTCGATTGGTGGAATATCGATGGCGCGAACGCGCTGGAACTTGCCGCGCAAGAGCGGCGCGACCTATGACACAACCAGAATCGGAGCCTGTTGACCCAGCCAACTGGTCAGAGTTTGGCGCAGAGCCAACATGGCAGCTTTTATGTCCGCCTGGGGCGCCATCAGCGGCGTGCTGGGTCGGACCAGCGGAGACTTCTAAACAGCCCCAAGTTCAGCATAGCCCTTTGCAAGATGCCGCCATCCAGCTTGTTGCTAGTAATATTGACCTGATTGTCCAATATCTGCTGAGTAGCTCGGGCGACAGGTGAGTAGCTCGGGCGACAGGCTCGGGCAATGCGACACTGCTGGCGATGTTGGTCAGTGCCGCCGTCAAGCTGGCAATGCTGTGTACCGGGAAAGACCGGTGCAGGTGCCGATATCGACGCCGGAACGGCATTGCTTGCGGAAGGGCGGCGGCAGTCCGCACATTGGCCACTATTGTAGCCGCAGTTGCAGGGCAATCGCTGCTGGACTGAGCGCCATTGCGGTCCGGGCGGGCGTGGATGTCGTGGCCTGACCTGGGGAGGTATTGGCCAGCAGCATATCCTGCGGTTTGCTCGACGTCACCTGCAGCGCCAGTTTAAGTTGGGCGCTGCTGCTCTGGACTTCAAATCTTAGTGTGTCGTCGGTTTTGGCGGCCTGCAGCGGGACCAGGTTCAACAACTGTCCCGAAATCTGGACCTGAGTGCCGCTATTAGGCGCGCGGCCATCAAGGATCTGATCTGCTTGCAAGGCCCCGCTTCGCGCGGCCGTGACAATCTGGGATAGCTAACTAGGGATAATCATGGTGTATCCGCCCCCACCGCGCCATGCGGCAGCACTAGTCTAGCGCAGGGGTAGCATCTAATGATTCTGTCTTGCTTAGGAAGCTTAACAGCGTATGACCAAATTCAGCTGCGGAACCGGCATTGTGCTGCCTAATCCGGGCGGATATCGGTGTAGTTCTTGGTGGCCGGCTTGCCGCGAAAGGTTACCCAGAAAAAGTTTAGGGTATAGGTGCCGGCGGTGCGGAATACGCCTTCTTTCTCAAGGCGACGCCCTGAAGTCTTCATCTTGAGCGCGAAGGTCCATTCGACCGCGCCAACCTTGGATAGTCGAACAGCGACATCGGTATCCTCGCCAAAGAAATCGATCGAGCGATCATAGCCACCGACCTGCTGCCACGCGGCTCGTTTGAACACAAAATTGCCGCCCTGCACCACCGAACCAATCCGCAATATGAAGCGGTTGAGCACATAAATCAAATATGTGAGGCCATAAAACATGTTCACCAGGAAACGGCTCCAGACGCTGATATCGTAATAGACATAGGGTCCGCTGAGGCAAACCAGTTTGGGATTGTGGGCAAATTGCTCGAAGACAGTGTCTAGCCAGCCGATAGGGACAATGGTGTCACTGTCGATATTGGCAATCAGGTCAAAGCCTTCGGTCGCGGCAAAGCCGGCATCACGGGCATTCACCAGACCTTTTTTGGGTTCGTCGATCACTTGGACCGTAGGGAAGCTACGGGCGATCTCGCCGGTCCGGTCAGTTGAGGCATTGTTGACCACGATGATCTGCGCGTCGGCACCTGTGCGCGCAATCTCGGCGACCACGGATTCCAAGCATTTGCCGATCAACGCCTCTTCATTATAGGCGGGTATGACGAATGCCAATTTCATTACTGCCTCGCACTTGGCTGGGACGACCCTTGGTCGGTCCAAATATCGACTACCAGCAGGATGGGCAACATAAAGCACCTCTTTTCCAAGAGCTTTGCAACCAAAGGCGTGTTTTGCTGATACTGAACTGCATCGCCCGAAGCCAAACGCCGCAAGAGATTGCGGACTTTCGACAGCGTATCACTTCAACGGCGCTGGCGATTAACCGATATAGTCACGCTTGCCGACGGGCGCGCCATTGGCGCGCAGGTGTTCAAACGTCTCTTCGATATCGGGCCAGGACGGGATTTCGCTCCTGGCCAGACGACACACGCTGCCTTTGACGTGATCGGTAGTGATCATCACTTGGCGGCGAAGCGGGATCATATCAGGGGGGGCAGCTGCGCATTGACCAGCACAGCGGTGTCGAATTTGCATTCACTGGCATTGACCTCGGCCTTGTCCATGATCGCCAGCAGATTGGTCAGCATGCGGGTATGGACCGGCACGGTCAGGTCATAAACGGTGATCGTCATTAGTTCGAGCGTGCCGCTCATCCGCGCCACGATCTGTCGGGAAATGGCCAGCCCGAGGCCGATGCCGCTCTGATCGCTGGCACCATGTTCGCCACGCGAGAATTTCTCAAAGATCAGCTTGCGCTGGCCCTTGGGAATGCCCGAGCCGTTGTCAACGATGTCGACGACATAGCTGTCTGCCTTGACCGATGAGGTCACCCGCACGACCGATTGCGCGGCGTCTTTATATTTGACAGCGTTGGACACTAGGCTAATGAAAACCCGACAGAGCCGGTCGGCGTCACCTTCAACCATGGTGACGCCAGCGCCGTCGCCTAGCTCCACCCGCATGCCGCGCTGTCGCAGCAACACGTCGCAGACCCGCAGCGCCCGATCCAGTGCATCTTCGGCGTCAACGGGAACATTGTCCCAGGCTTGCTCGCCACGCTCAAGCGCTAACAGATCGAGAATTTCGTCGAGCAGCTTGGTCAGACGCAGGCTTTCCTGATGAATGGTGGACACAAAATGGTGGCGCTGGGCTTCGTCTATCCCCTCCGGCTCAAACAGGATTTCCGAGAAGGAGCGGATCGAGGTCATCGGTGTGCGCACTTCATGGCTGACCTGGTTGAGAACCTCGTCCTCTTGGCTGTCGAGTTCGCGCAATTGCACATTGGCGTCTTCGAACTTTTGCGCTGTCGAGCGCAGTTCGGCCGAGCTCTTTTCCAGTTGCTGGGAATGTTCGATGACCTGCTGGGTTTCGTCGGCCATCTGTATGACCTCTTCCAGCAAAACATCGCTGCCCGAGACCACTCTGGACAGCATATCCCTCGAGCCCTAACAGTGCTCTAGGCCTTAACCAGGCGATCCCCCATAGGCCATTATGCAGCATCATGGCGACTGGTGGCGAGACCGACTCGAACAAAGGCAGGAAGCTGCATCATACCCAGACGATAAAGCCGGCCGCGATGGCAGCCGTCGCTCCCTTGAGCGACGCATCATGCCAGAACAACGCGGCCAGAACGGCGGTAAAGAACTGAGCGATGGCAGTGAATGGGATTAGCCCGATAGGCGCCATGGCGTTGGAATTGCGGGTAAAGAAGAAATAAAAAAAGCCGAATGACAGGATTAGCACGATGGAGAAGTGTCTCGTCACTAACAGCAGATAACTGACCT
>JALBVE010000028.1 GCA_025050575.1 Candidatus Devosia symbiotica | reverse complement strand
TGCTGGTGTCCGCAACGAGACGCTGTCGAAATCGCCAGCGTCGCCTATAGCGCTATCGACCAGCACTGACGCCTGAACGATGACTGACTCGATCTTTTCGCCCAGTAGTAAAGTGGGTCATGTTGAAATCGTGGATGGTCATGTCTCGGAAAATGCCGCCCGAGTGCTTGATATAGTCGACCGTCGGCGCACTGGGATCGTGTGAAATGATCGTAACCATCTCGACGTTGCCGATCTCGCGCTTGGTGATCACATCGTGCACCCCATGAAATAGGGATCAAAGCGTCGGTTGAAGCCCACCATCAGCGTACCGGCTTCGGCATCGTCCACCTTCAGGCAGACCTTGAAGCGCTCGACATCTAGATCGATTGGCTTCTCGCAGAAGATAGCCTTGTCAGCTCGCGTGAACTGCTCGATCAAATCGGCATGGGTGTCGGTGGGAGTGCAGATCGCCACAGCATCAATGTCGGGCGCTGCTAGGATCTGGGCGATGTTGCGGACCTCACATCCGTATTGCCCAGCCAGGTCGGCGGCGACCTTTTCAAATGCATCTACCACGCCAACCAGCTTGGCCTTGAGGTTGGAAGACACGGCCTTAGCATGCAGTTTGTCGATACGGCCTGCGCCAAGCAGGACCGAAGCGAACAGTCATAGGAAGTCTCCTGAAACAATAGACGCGATGCAACACACCGGCCGTCATATTGTCAATTCAGAACATACATTCCATTTAGATCGACAGAGCGGCGTAGCTTTCACGCCTCTCGAGCGCGCTCCAGAATGCGTTTGCACTCGAGCAGTTCGCGCATCACGTTGGACAGCTTGTCGCGGGACTCATTGTCCAGACTGGGACTCGCCAGCATAACAGCCTCCTCGATCTCGGCCTCGTCGCCTGCGGCCTCGGCCTCTTCTATCGTGGGCAAGATATCTTCGATGGACTTACCTTCGCCGACGGCGATGACATAGCGACTACCCTGATCCTTGAGGATGCGCTGCACACCCTTGATGGTGAAGCCCTGATCATACAGCAGATGGCGAATGCCGCGTAGCAGCAGCACATCGCCGGGGCGATAGTAGCGACGCCCGCCGCCGCGCTTTAGCGGCTTGATCGTGTTGAAGCGAGTCTCCCAGAAACGCAGGACATGCTGTGGCAGGTCCAGTTCTTCGGCGGCCTCAGATATGGTCCGGAATGCGTCTGGCGACTTGTCCACGAAGGCTAAGACTCGCTGGATTGCTTATTTCTCAGCAACAACCATAGATTTGTTGATCTTGAACTTCAACGCATTGGACGGTTTGAACACAAGAACCTGCCGCGGCAGGATCGGCACCTCTTCACCCGTTTTAGGATTACGCCCGATGCGTTCATTCTTGGAGCGTACCTGGAAAGATCCAAAGGACGAAAGCTTGACGTTGGATCCGGCGATCAGCGCGTCCCCGATCAGTTCAAGGACTCGTTCGACCAGTTTGGCCGATTCTGTTCGGGAAAGGCCAACCGTGCTGTAGACCGCTTCGGCGAGATCCGCCCGCGTTACAGTCTTTTGCGTCATTCGAATCCCCGTATTGTCCGAATAGCTAAGTTCCCGAGGCGAAACGCGTGGTCACGTCCCTGATCAAGTAAGCCGTCGACTCGACTCTAGTTGAGATCGCATCAAACCGCAGAAATCCGTCCATCCAGTGCAGCGCACCTGACCCTGCACAAAACCCCTTATGCGGCAAGTCTTGACGCTGTTTCTCCCGCCAGAAATCGACACTAACGCCTTGAAAGGCCTAAGGTCAATCGCGCTAAAAAAAGGGGAGGATTACCAGCGAATAAGCGAGGCGCCCCAGGTAAAGCCGCCGCCCATGGCTTCAAGCATGACGAGATCGCCCTTCTTGATCCGGCCATCGGCCACCGCCACGCTCAACGCTAGCGGCACCGAGGCCGCCGAGGTATTGGCATGTTCACTCACCGTCATCACAACCTTTTCTGGCGGAAGGCTCAACTTGGCCCCGGCCCCTTCAATGATACGCTTATTGGCCTGATGCGGCACGAACCAATCGAGATCGGCGACAGTGTAGCCAGCCTTTTCGAGCGTGGCATAGACCACGTCGGTGATCTTGCCGACCGCGTGGCGGAAGACTTCTGGTCCCTGCATATGCACATGGCCGATCGTGCCCGTAGTCGATGGCCCGCCATCGACATAGAGCTTCTGCCAATGGTGGCCGTCAGAGCGCAGCGCTGACGCCAGAATGCCTTGCTCAGGGGCATTGTCGGCCAGTTCAATCTTTTCGAGCACCGCTGCCCCTGCCCCATCGCCGAACAGCACGCAGGTGGTGCGGTCGGTCCAGTCGAGCAGGCGCGAAAAGGTCTCAGCGCCGATCACCAACGCGCGGGTCGCCAGACCATTCTTGATATGGCTGTCAGCCGTGGCGATGCCATAGACGAAGCCCGAACAGACCGCCTGAAGGTCGAAGGCCATGCCGTGATGCATGCCCAACTTCATCTGCACCAACGTGGCGGCGGCAGGGAAGGTATAGTCAGGCGTGGTGGTTGCCACAATGATCAGGTCAATGTCGTCGGATGTTACCCCGGCGGCGGTCATGGCGCGTTTGGCAGCCTCCACCGCCAGGTCGGAGGTAAATTGCCCCTCTGCTGCAATATGTCGTTCCCTGATGCCGACCCGTTGCTGGATCCACGCATCGGAGGTGTCGACCATGGTGGCCAGTTCGATGTTGGTGAGTACCTTTTCGGGCAAATAGCCACCAACACCGCGGATGATAATACGCGTCTTGGTCACGCTGGTTTCGCCTCGGATTCTAAGTCAATGGAGGCAGGTGCCGCCTTGATGGGAAAACGTTTCATGGTGTCATCGATCTTTTTGATCAGATTGGCCCCGGCCATTTCATAGGCCAGGTTTAGTGCGCTCTTGTAGCCGATTTCGTCGGTACCACCGTGGGATTTTATGACAATGCCATTGAGGCCCATGAACACGCCGCCATTGACGGTGCGTGGGTCCATTCTGCGCCGCAGGGCATTGAGCGCGGAGGTAGCCAGCAGCGCACCAATGCGGCTCAGGAGATTAGAATTCAGCGCCGTGCGCAGATAGGAGCCGACCTGGCGGGCGGTGCCTTCAGCGGTCTTGAGGGCGACGTTGCCGACAAAGCCCTCAGTGACCACGACGTCGACAGTGCCCTTGCCGATGTCATCGCCTTCGACAAAGCCGTGATAGGTAAAGCCAGAACCAGAGGCGTCGCTGAGAATACGCCCAGCCTCCTTGATCGATTCAAGACCCTTGACCTCTTCGGTGCCAACATTGAGTAGACCGACCGTGGGGGACTCGCTGTCAAACAGGCAGCGGGCTAGGGCAGAACCCAAAATGGCATAATCAACCAATTGCTGGGCATCGGCGCCAATGGCGGCTCCCATGTCGAGTACGACGATGTCGCTGCGCAAGGTCGGCCAGATGGCTGCAATACCGGGACGGAAAATGCCCTGCATGGGGCGCAGGCAGAACGTGGCCATCGCCATGAGCGCACCGGTATTGCCGCCAGACACAGCAACATTGGCCTCGCCGTCTTTGACGGCCTGAATGGCCATCCACATCGATGAGGTGCCGCGCCCCTTGCGCAGCGCCTGGCTGGGCTTCTCATCCCCGGCGATCACGGTTTCGCAGTGCCGCACGGTGGCGGCCGGCTTGAGGGTCGGAAATTCCTCGAGCAACGGTGTGATCACTTCCTGTCTTCCATGGAAGATGAAGCGGGCGTTGTTGTGTTCTTCAAGTAGCAAATGGGCGCCGTGAATAACCGCACGCGGGGCGTTGTCGCCACCCATAGCATCCACTGATAGTGTAATTATATCGGTCATTTCGGCCCGTTTTTAGCCTGTTCGGCAAGCATGCGAACATATCCCATCAGAGACTCGGTGCAAGCCCCGGCGCTCGCACTAGCGGTCAATGTCGGTGGACTTCTTGAGTTTGGTCAAGGCAGCAAAGGGCCCGGAGACCTCGCCATCGGTGTTCAAACTCAGCGACTCTAGGCTTTCGCCGGGTAGCCGCGGATAAGGTTCGATCGCCAGGGCAATCGTTTCTATGAGCAATACGATCAGATCGACTTCTGAGCCGTCGATTTGATCGGGAAAATCATCTGCTTCGAGGTCTACAAACACTTCTGAGCCAGGGGTGAGCGCGTGGTCCGCGCTTTGCGGCAGGAAGACCCGGTCGATGACTTCGTTAATCAACTGCGTGACCGGCTCAAATGACATGACGGAGGGCTGCACTATGCGCGCTGTCAAATAGCCGAGCGCCCGGATGCCGCCGCGCAGTGGCGTTACGGTCAACTCGGCTCCCATCGCCTCTATGGCGTCGACATTGAGTATCTTTGCCAGTTCAGCACAAGCGGCAGCATCAGGCGCCACCTTAATGGAGCGACCCGAGGCCGGGAGGCTGTCGATACGCACAATGGCGTCGATAATGACGGCTTCTGGCTGACTCATTGCGGGCTCTCAAACTCAATAATGCCACCGGTGATCGCGTCGACGGCCTGTGTGGCCACCGTAGCATCCTGGCGCAACAAATACTCGGCCAAGGCGCGGACCTGCGCGTCTTGGGATTCGGCAAAAACGTTGCGCGACAGGGCGCCCTCAAGAGCGGCGCGGTCATTGCGGTCCATCGCCTCGGACAATGCCGCAAGCAGCCCAAAAAAGACATTGCCCATCTTCTGAATGCGCTTAGGCACACCAAGATCGCCTATGCCCATTTCGCGCAGTGAACGGTCCATATCCTTGAAAAACAGATCAAAAACCGCCTGGCTAAAGTTCTTGTTTGCGCCCGCTTCGCTACGCAATCGGCGGAACAGCAGCGCCATATGCAAGCTGATCATGTCGAAGCGGCCAGTGACCGTGTCGGGCACCCGCCATTCGGCATAGAATATTGGCTGCCGGGATTGCGTCACAATGGCATTATAGATGGCGTAAACTGGCTCGATGGCCGGCGTCTTTCGGAACAAATTGAATATCATGGGGTTGCGCTCAGCTTCGTGATTGGCCTAACACCTGGGCAAAATAGCCCTTTGGACCATTGCTAGCTTGCCAGACAGACAGGTTGGCAGCTACACATTCCGGCGGCTGAAGCGTTGCCGCGCTGTAGCCGTGCCTATAGTCGAGAGCCATCTGGAAAGTCAAATTCATGTCACTGCGTTCCGTCTCCGGTTCATTTGCGCCACTCGCGGCCGCTGTCGTGATCGCTTTGTCGCTTGGCGCCTGCACTAGCAGCACCTCATTGATCACCGCCCGTACGCAAGGCTATGAAATTTCCGATAATGCACAGGCTCAGATCCGTCCCGGACAGAGCCAACAGCTGGTTACCCTGGTGCTCGGTTCGCCACAGTCGACCAATTCGTTTGGCGATCAGACGGCGTGGTATTACGTCCAAACCAAGGTGCGCCAGACCGCGTTCGGTCTGTTGATGATCGACTCGCGCACAGTGTTGGCAGTGTATTTCGATAAGAACAAGAAGGTGGTCGACAAGGCCGTCTACGCGCTCAAGGATGGCAAGTCGGTCACCCTGGAGACACGCCGCACGCCGTCATTCGGCGAAGACCGTACGTTTATCGATCAGATTTTGCAGTCGTTCTAGGGGCGTCCGCATATAGAATTCTAAAAGCCCCGAGAGACCAAGGCTTTTTGCTTTTGGAGGCAAAGTTGCAGCACAACACGAAACAACACAAAGCCATTGCCAACTGGACGGCAGGCTGCGCCAAGCGCGTCCTCCCTTTGTTCCAGAATGCCAAACCGGGCAACAGCCAACCCAAAGCGACAATTGCGGCCGCACACCGCTGGGCTAATGTCAAATTGACAATGGTCGATGCCCGCAAAGCCTCGGTCGCTGCCCATGCGGCAGCGTGGGAGGTTGGCAATGCAGTGTGCCGCTGCGCATGCGGCAGCTACCGCCCGTGTGCCAAGCTATACGCGTCACGCTGCCAATTATGCGGTCAAGGCAGTGATTGCGGCCGGCGGTGACGATTTAGCTAAAGAAAAATGGCAGGACGAGCAGGTCCTTATGCCCCAATAAGGCAACGGCCATATTTGGTTTCGGTCGTATCGGAGCTGGCTTCGCGTGCGATGGCGTCCAGCGTGCCATTGACCAAGCCAGCGGCTTTATCTTCGTAGAACGCCTTGGCGATATCGATATATTCGGTGATCACGACGCGGGTCGGAATATCCTTGCGACGCAGCAATTCAAAGGCGGCTGCGCGCAGAATAGCCCGAAGCGTGGCGTCAACCCGCTCGACCTGCCAGCCCTTGGCCAGAGCCCGGTCAACCGCTGGGTCGATGGCCAGTTGGTGCTTGGTTACACCAGAGACGATCTGCCGGAAAAAGTCGGCATCGGCGGGCAGATATTGTTCACCCTCAATCTCTCGACCCAGATGAAAACTGCCAAATTGAGCGAGGGTATCTTCGAGCGACGTCCGACCGATATCCATCTGATAGAGCGCCTGGACCGCCGCCAGCCGGGCAGCACCGCGCTGATTGGCAGGTCGTTCGGCCTGAGGATCGCATTTGGGGGTATCAACCATGGAATATCACTCTGTTGTTTCCGGACTGCAGACGCCGACCGGCAAGGGCTTACCCCATAATCGTCTCAGGCGGGAACATCAATACAATTGGCGCATCGGCATCTATGCGGGCCGCCGATAGAGCCTCAGCGTATCGGTGTTGCGATCCTGTTTCTCTACCTCCACCAGCCCCGCCGCCGCAAGCAAATCGGCCACCGTCCCGCTCTGCGATGCTGGCGGTGCGTCAGGCGCCGCAGCACCGGCGGTGATCAGGGAAAAGCAATCGATAAGACCGACCTCCAGCAGCGCAGTCATCAGGCGCGGACCAGGCTCGACCAGCAGGTTCTGAATGCCTTTTCGGGCCAATAGAGTCAGAGACTCCGCAAGGTCGGGGCGGCCACCAGATCCCTTGACGCGCAACACCTCCACTGACACCGGGGCATCAACTGGGGCATCATTTTCAGCAATGATCGCAGTGCGATAGCCGGAAAACCCACCAACCAGATTCAGGCTGCGATCGACCCCTTGCGCACCAGCCAGAACAATGCGCAGCGGGGTGCGCGACGCCAGGCCGGGGATGGCGACAACCAATTGGTGATTGTGATGGTGGGCGGTTGCGGCGCCGATCAGAATCGCATTGGAACGGGCCCGCTGCAGATCCAGCCAATCGCGCGCCATGCCGCTGACCGGGCTGACAATTCTGTCGTCAAGCGAAACCGCCAGCATGGCTGCGACATAGGGCCGGGCATTGTTGCGATGACGCAGGTGACCGGCGTGCAATACTGCCGAAGCAGCATGCTCGGCCAGCACAACTTCGACGCCGGCAGATCGCAGACGTTCGACACTCACTTCTGCGGTGTGCGGATCGGGGTCAGCGACACCGATGACTACTCGCATCACGCCTGAGCGGACAATGGCGTCGACGCAAGGCGGCGTGCGGCCCCAATGATAGCAAGGCTCAAGGGTAACATAAAGGGTGGCGCCCGCTGCCCCGAATCCCGCGCTCTCAAGGGCCAGCGCCTCGGAGTGGGGACGCCCGCCGCGGGCGGTGACGGCCCGAGCAATCAGTGTCTGATTGAGCGGATCAACGACCAGCGCGGCGGCACAGGGATTGTCCCCGGTCGTGCCTAGGAATGGGGTGGCGTACCGCGCCGCAGCATCAAGCCAACGCAGATCTTCGGCTGAGACTTCGGTCAATCGTCGTCGCGCAGGGTGCCCTGCCCTTCCGCCAGCTTGGCCAGGAAGTTGTGGAAATCGTCTGCCGCCGAGAAGTTCTTATAGACCGAGGCGAGGCGGATAAAAGCCACGTCGTCCAAGCCGTTAAGGCCATTCATCACATATTCATCAATCTGATCGGAGCTCATTTCAACATTACCTAGGCTCTCGAGCTGGCGGACGATTCCTGAGATCATGCGCTCGATGCGATCAGCCTCGACGGCGCGTTTGCGCAGCGCCGTATAGACCAACCGCGCAAGCTTTTCGCGGTCAAAGGGCATCTTGCTGCCGCTCTTCTTGACCACGATCAAATCGCGCAGAAGCGATCACCGGAGCCGTTATAGAAACGGCGGCGGCGAATTGCACCGAAATCCTCGGTCGGGCGGCTGTCCTTGACCTGCGTATCGTCGTTGCCGCAATGGGGATAGCGCATCAGCTACCCTTACAGACCGTAGATCGGGAAACGATCGGTGAGCGTCTTAACCTTGGCGCGAACCTGGGCCTCGACGGCCGTGTTGTTGTCCTCGCCATTGACCTTGAGGCCGTCGAGCACTGCGATGATCAATTCGCCAATCAACTGGAATTCGGCCTCGCCAAAGCCGCGCGACGTACCAGCAGGCGTGCCAAGACGTACCCCGGAGGTGATTGCCGGCTTTTCGGAGTCGAACGGAACGGCGTTCTTGTTACAGGTGATATGCGCGCGCTCAAGCGCGGCTTCGGTCGCCTTGCCGGTCAATCCCTTGGGCCGCAGATCAACCAGCATCAGGTGATTGTCGGTGCCGCCAGTGACGATATCGACGCCACCCTTGACAAGGGTCTGGGCTAGCACCTTGGCATTGGCTATGACTTGGCGGGAATAGGCCTTGAATTCAGGCTGCAGGGCCTCCTTGAAGGCAACCGCCTTGGCCGCGATAACATGCATTAGCGGACCGCCCTGAATACCGGGAAAAATAGCCGAATTGATCTTCTTGGCGATCGCTTTGTCATTGGTCAGGATCAGGCCACCGCGCGGACCGCGCAGGGTTTTGTGTGTCGTGGTGGTGGCAACATGAGCGTGCGGGAACGGGCTGGGATAGACGCCACCGGCGACCAGACCGGCCACATGGGCCATGTCGACGAACAAAATAGCGCTCACTTCGTCGGCAATGGCGCGGAATTCAGCCCAATCCATAGAGCGCGAATAGGCCGAGAAACCGGCAACAATCATCTTAGGCCGATGTTCACGGGCCAGGCTGCGTACCTGATCCAGATCGACGCGGCCGTCCTGCTTGCGCACACCATATTGAATGGCGTTGAACCACTTGCCCGACTGGTTGGGCTTGGCGCCGTGCGTCAAATGACCACCGGCGTCCAGCGACATGCCCAGAATGGTGTCGCCGGGCTGAATCAGTGCCTGGTGCACACCCTGATTGGCCTGCGAGCCCGAATTGGGCTGCACATTGGCGAAATCGACGCCAAACAATTGCTTGGCGCGCTCAATGGCCAGCGTCTCTGCCACGTCAACATATTGGCAGCCACCATAATAGCGGCGACCCGGATAGCCCTCGGCATATTTGTTGGTAAGCACCGATCCCTGGGCCTCAAGTACAGCCTGAGACACAATGTTCTCGGACGCAATCAGCTCAATTTTGCCCTGCTGGCGGGCAAGCTCATCATTGATGGCCGTGGCTAGTTCGGGATCAGTCTGGGCGACGGAATTGGAGAAAAAGTTCGGGAAGAGCAGGAGGGGTGTAGCGGCGCTCATGGAACATTTGCCTCGCAAATGGTGAAAGTGGCAGTCGTGCCTGAGGCTTTATCACGCTGCGAAGCTCGATTCCAAGGCCGAGAATATTGGGATTGGTACATTGGGGCTTCCCAAAATATGTGAACGGGTGCCCAGGCGAGCGGCTCTACAATATTCGTGTTCCCCGATGGTTCCCCATCTCTTCTCGCCAGTCGCGCGAACAAACCAGTTATGGCGCAAGAGACGGACCAGCGAAAGAGGAAACTGCGCCAGGGATCAAGCAAACCTGCCAGCGGGCGACAATAGTGATCCGCCCTCCCCCAATTTCTTGCGCAAATTGTTCAACGCCAATTGCTGCATCGGCAGTTTGGTGGCCGAAATCGGGGTGATGACGATCACTTCGGTGCCGGCGTCAGCATCAATAGCAGCGACCCGCGTCTGCCGGCCGACCTGTGAAAATTCGAACAAGACCTCACCCTGCCCCATGCTGGCATATTAGCCAGATTCAAGGGCGCAAGAATACAACAATGCCCTAGACGCTGTTCGGCTGGTACTGCCATGGCGTACCAAATCGCCGCGTCCACCGGACCCTTAATGTTGAGGCCGTGACGCGCCTGAAACTTGCGAACGCCGGCATCTGTTTGAGCGTCAAACACGTCATTGACATTTTCGAGCATGTCCATGTCGCCGGAGGAAATCCGGTGGCGCTTGAGCGCAATTATCGAACTCTTGGAATTACTCAGCGTCAGGCCATAGGCTTCCTGCGGAATCTCTTTCCAGTCGCCAATGGCGACAAGTGACTCATACTGGGAGATCGCCAATTGCAGATTGTAGACCGTATCAAACGACAAAATCGGTTCGTTAGTGGCAATCAGGGCCTCGGCAGCCGACGTATTACCGTCCTTGTCGGCATTCCGAAGCACGCGATTGCGCTCGAACATGTCGAACATCGACTTGCCCTCTTGCGCGCAGCGCTGTTGGCAAAGCCAAAGAGGCCCCGACCATGGCTGTGTACCGAAGCAGAGAACGTCGATTGAGCTGCATTAATTCATCCGATTTATCTAAATTGCCGAAGCACAAACAATTTTATCATAAACGCACAAACGGCCACAACGCGGTCAAACGGATGTGAACCATGGCTGGCTCGTTACTCTAACTATAGAGGAAATAGTCCAATACTACCTGTCTAGGTAGGCCGGGATTTGCGGCGA
Organism: Candidatus Devosia symbiotica; assembly: GCA_025050575.1. GTDB lineage: Bacteria > Pseudomonadota > Alphaproteobacteria > Rhizobiales > Devosiaceae > Devosia > Devosia symbiotica. The sequence goes on along the minus strand of JALBVE010000028.1, from coordinate 14,696 downwards.
AAATGAGAACGCCAGCCCTAAGGGACCGGCGTTTGCATATCAGTGCGGCATTCTGGCAACAGATGTTGCCGGACGGGCCTAGAGCTTGTATAGGATCTGATCGACCCAAAAGCGCTCCAAGCGGGCCAAAGCCTTGTTTAGGAGGTCAAATTTATCATCGCCGAGGCCGCCGACCTAGTCGATGGATTTTAGATGGCGATCATAGAGCTCGTCGATGACTTCAGCGACTTCCTCACCCTTGGGCGTCAGCTTGATGCGCACCGAGCAGCGATCAGAACGCGAGCGTTGCTGAACGATATAGCCGGTTTCGACCAGCTTCTTGAGATTGTAAGAGACGTTAGAGCCCAGATAGTAACCGCGCGAGCGCAGCTCGCCTGCTGTTAGCTCGGCGTCACCGATGTTGAACATCAGCAGCGCCTGGACTGGGTTGATATCATCCCAACCCATGCGATCGAACTCATCCTTGATAAGATCGAGCAGACGACGATGAAGTCGCTCTACCCGGAATATCGCTTCCAGATAAAGCGACTTCAAGCTCTTGGGGCGTTCCGGGATCAATGCCTCGGCTGCGTTGGATTTGAATGCCATTTTAGCCTCATTGTTATGCAGTCTGTGCGATTTTTTGCATCTCGTGAGGCTAAACTACGACGCTGTTTCTAAGATCGCCCTAAGCAGGGTGATTAATCGCATCTTACTGGAATACAATGAGAATTTGACTTTATTCTTCGTTACACCAGTAGAGAAATTTGTAACCTTACGGGGGTGTAAACGTGCCCAGCTCGATCACCACGGAACCGATCTAGTCGGCGGCTCGGTCGCGACGATTGCGGATGCTCAGGGCGAAGATGATCGAGGCCAGCAGAACTAATCGGACGGCAAAGCCGATTGCCGTCATATCGACATCGGGACTACCTAGCAAATAGAGCATCAGTTCAACGCTGGTGGCGCCGACCAGCATTACCGAGCCCCAACTGGCCTTGATCCACAAATCCACTGCGGCAAACAGGCGGGCCAGCGCAAATATGGCCAGATAGACAAAGCCAGTCATGCCTATGGTAGCGATGGGACTGACGGCTCCCAGATTGACGCCAAGCAGGCGGGCGGCATCATTGAGCCCCAACAGCAGGCTGATGATAGCGACGACTCGAATATAGATGCCGATAGGAGGAGCGTTGAAATCCATGACGGTTTTCTATCTAGGTGCAAGGGATGCGACAAGCCGGTGCTTGGAGCGGGTGTCCGTCACTGCTAAACCGCCTGCCAATACATGGAGACCAAGATGGCCGAGCAGTGGCAGAAGCACGACATGGATTTTCTCGGTGGGCGGCGGTTGCGCCGAATACGCAAGACGGCTTGGAGCCGGGCTATGGTGCGCGAAATCAGCCTGATGCCATCGGATCTGATCTGGCCGCTATTTGTCATTGAGGGGTACAATGAAGAAGACCCAGATCCGCACCATGTCTGGCGTGGCGCGGCTGAGCGTAGATTTGTGCGTGCAGGCTGCAAAGGCGGCGCGCGATGCCAGCATCCCAGTGCTGGCGCTATTTCCCAATACATCCGACGATTTGCGCAATTGAGAATGGGGCTGAGGTCTATAATCCAGACAATCTGATATGCAGGGCGCTCAGCGTCATCAAGAACGCGATCTCCGAAATCAGGTTGATCGCGGATGTGGCGCTCGATGAATATTCCAGCGATGGCCAGGACGGCCTAGTGCAAAATGGCGAAATTCTCAATGACGAGACCGTCAAAGTGATGATCAAATCGGCCCTGGTGCAATCCCGGGCCGGTGCCATCCATCATCTCGCCTTCCGACATGATGGATGGCCGTGTCGGCGCGGGCTGCGCCGCGCTTGAGGCCCTGCGCGAGATCGAACAGGACATTGTCGAAGGCGCCGATAGCATCATGGTCAAGCGCGGCTTGCCCTATCTCGATATTGTGCGCCGCGCCCGCGACAGCTTCAACATCCCGACCTATGCCTATCAGGTGAGCGGCGAATTCGCGATGATCGAGATGACCGCCGCCGGTGCCATCGGCCGCAAGGGCGCAATTGTTGAGAGCCTGCATACCTTCAAAAGGGTGGGCGCTAGCGGCGTACTGACCTATTTCGCGCTGGAGATGGCGCGCGAACTGAGCAAGTAGGTCACATTATGTGTGCCCGCGCCTCTTGCAGTCTGGCACAGGCGTGATGATGTGATGCCTCATGAACCAGACCAAGACTGGCCGGCCCCACCCTGCCCGATCCTAGACAGCGCCCGAATTGTTCGATGGGCTACTGACTCGTCGGGTATTTGCCTTGCTGATCGATCTGTTTGTCATAGGCCTGATGATCATGGCGTTCGCTTTGGTCGGGCTGATTGCCGGCTTTGTGACCTTCGGGCTAGGCTGGCTGGCGCTGGTGTTTGTGGTTCCGGCCACTGTTGTCCTTTATTACGGCGCGACGCTGGACTCGTCTAAACGAGCCATGCTGGGCATGCGGGCCATAGATATCATGCTCGCGCCAACGCGCGGTCAGCCGCTGGATGGCTGGATGGCGATCATCCATGCTGGTGTGTTCTGGATCACCACTTGGATCTTCTGGTCGCTGTCGCTGCTGTTCGCACTGTTTATACCGCGCCGGCAGATGATTCACGACCTGGTCACCGGCAGGTTGATGATGCGGCGTTCCCCCATGGAGCGACACTAGCGCACCCATTCGGCGCGGGCCAGCCAGGCGTCTAGCGAGGCCTATTGAGCCGTTGCCGAGGGCAATGAGGGCGAGTACACTGCCCCAATTGCAGTCAAGAGTCATCAATGACCGACCAGACGCCCGATACCACCCAGTTATTCCTGACCACAGCCATGCTGTGCCCCTATCTGCCGGGCAAGCAGGAGCGCAAGCTGTTCACCCATCTGACGGGACGACGCGCGGCCAATCTGTATCATCTGCTCAGTGAGAACGGGTTCCGGCGTAGCCAGAATCTGATCTACCGACCAGCCTGCGAGGGCTGCAGTGCCTGCCAGTCGGTGCGAATCGTGGCGGACGCCTTTGTGCCGTCTAAACGCTATCGCCGTGTATTGCGGGCCAATAATGATTTGAGCATCGAGGTGCGGCCGACGACGGCGACGAATGAACAATATGCATTGTTCAAGCGCTATCTGGAATCGCGCCATGCCAGAGGCGGCATGACCCAGATGAGCGCGATCGACTATGAATACATGGTCGAGGACACGCCGGTACAATCGATCCTGATTGAGTATCGCCTGCGCGATCATCCCGATAACACCCTGGTTGCAGTGGCTCTGACCGACGTGATGCCAGACGGGTTGTCGATGGTCTATTCCTTTTATGACCCCGAGCTGGTGCATCGCAGCCTGGGGACATTTCTGATTCTGGACCATATTGCCCAAATTCGATCGACCGAGCTCGACTATGTCTATCTTGGCTATTGGGTGAAAGATTCGCCCAAAATGGCCTATAAGACGCAATTCCAGCCCTTGCAGGTGCAGCGCGGCCCTCTCGGATGGGTGCTGCTCGACTGAGGCGTCATTTTTGGGCCACGAGGCTCCCGAGATCGACAGCTGACCATTCTCACCGGACTGCCCATGACCATTCTTCTGCAGACAATCCGGCTTTGCCTAGTGTCCGGCGCCTTTCTGGCCGCGTCGCTGTCCATTGCGGGCCTGTTCGGCTTTGCCATGCCCGTGCTGGACCTGCTCAACCACGCCCAGATCCTGCTGTTCCCCACCACGCTGGTGGGCCTGGCGATCGTCGCGCTAGCGCTGCGCGGCGCGCTGCGCAGTGTCGCGGTGATCTATGCCTTTGTCGGCTTTGCCACTTCGGCCAATGTCATCGTCCCTGAATTCGTTGCCGCACTGCGGGCCAGGCTGGTGGCGCCGACGACCCAAACCGTCAAGATGATGACGCATAATCTGTTCGGGCTGAACTATGACATGGCCCAGGTCGTGGCAGCCTTTAGGAGCGAAGACACCGACATCATCGTGCTGCAGGAGTATTTTGGCGAGCAGACGAGCGATTTGCATTCCCGCCTGCTCAAGGATTATCCGTATTTTGTCCGCTGCCGCGGCGGCAAAAGGGCCAATCTGGGGCTGTATTCGCGTATTCCCTTCGAGCAGGTACAAGACCATGCCTGCCCGGACAATGCCTATGTCATGAACCGCACGGGCCATATTCTAGTACGGTTCACTGTCCCCGGGGATAAACCGTTTTCAGTATTGACCACGCATATGGACTGGCCGCTGCCTGTGGCGCGTCAGCGCGAGCAGTTGGCAGCGCTCTCGGCAGTCGTTGCCGATATCGAGGGACCGCTTATTGTGGCGGGCGACTTCAATTCAACACCCTGGTCCTATGCGCTGCGCGACTTTGTGGCCAGCAATGGGCTGGTACGAGAGACGGTCAATCTGGTGACCTATCCGATGCGGTTCTTCTATTTCGACGCTTGGCGCGACATGATCCCGTTTCTGCCGCTCGATCACGTGATGACGCGGGGCGGCGTTGTGGTGTACGAGCTGCATGCCGGACATCGTACGGCCAGCGATCATCTGCCGGTAGTGTTCAGTTTTTCGGTGCCGTAGCGTGCCAAAAACCGGCGGTTCGGTCGAGCTGCAGATCAACATCATCAGCCCCTCGAGGCCGCCTTGGAGCGCGGCAACCAGACGGGCACCAGCGGCCTTGTGCGCCGGATCGACCAGATAGCGGTAACGGGCAGCCGCGTCGGCCAAATCCATGATAAAGCCATCATTAAAGCCTTTGGCCATGCCTTCAGGCGAGCTGTTGGGGCCGAAATCGGCGAGCAACAGGCCATCGATCCGGCTCATCAGCATCAGCGCGTTCGGCCCAGCGTAGATTTCGGCGCCCTCAGCGGCACGAAACTTGACGACGACACAGTGGCGGATCATCCGGTGAACCTGTTGTTGCGCGGGAAACCATTTGGGGGCTGGCGGCCGGCGGTAGCGCGATCGGCAATCCAGGCGGTGAGTTCTTCCATGGGCTTAGTGAAGGTGCAGCCTAAACTGTCCGTCCAGGTCAGACCATCGGCGGCGTAGAAGGTCTTGATGTCGGAGACGCCGCCATCCTTGTAGCGCTGCAGGCGCACGCCCTTGCCACGGCCCATTTCGGCCAGCTGGCTGAGCGGGAAGACCAGCAGCTTGCGGTTTTCGCCAATAATGGCGACCCGGTCGCCAACAATGGGTACCAGCAGCCGCGCTTCGACCGGCGCGGCGACGTTGAGGATCTGCTTGCCCTTGCGAGTATTGGCGATCATTTCGTCCTCGGAGACGATGAAGCCATAACCGGCGGTTGAAGCGATGATCCGCTTCTGACCAGTCTTGTAGACAACAATATCGACGATATCTTGATCCTCTTCCATATCGACCATGATGCGCACGGGCTCGCCCTGGCCACGGCCGCCGGGCAGCTTGTCGCCCCCCAACGTATAGACCTTGCCACCCGTGGTCAGCATCAGAAGCTTGTCGGTGGTCTCGCATTTGATGGAGAGCTTGAGCCGGTCGCCAGCCTTGAACGCCTTGTCATCGATCTCGTCGATATGCCCCTTGGGCGCGCGGATCCAGCCCTTCTCGGAGAGAATTACGGTGATCGGCTCGCGCTCGATAAAGGCCTCGGCGACCTCGGACAGATCGGTATTGGGCGCATTCATCAGAATGGTGCGGCGGGCACCAAGAAAATGCGGTGTGACACCATCGGCTTCGAGCAGCGGATAGGCTTTTTTCAGCGCCTCGATTTCCTTGCTGATCGAAGCCCGTTGTCGCTTTTCGGAGGCTAGCAGACCTTCGAGCTGGCCCTGTTCCTTGGTCAGATTGTCGTGTTCCTTGCGCAGCTCGATTTCTTCGAGCTTGCGCAAGGAGCGCAGACGCATATTGAGAATGGCTTCGGCCTGCACATCGGAGAGCTCAAACGTGGCCATTAGGCTGGCCTTGGCGTCATCATCCTCGCGGATGATGCGGATGACCTCATCAAGGTTAAGATAGGCGATGATGTAGCCGTCCAACACTTCGAGCCGGTGGGTGATCTGTCCCAGCCGATAATTGGAACGCCGGACCAGGACTTCCTTGCGATGCTCAAGCCAGGCCCTGAGTACCTGGGGCAGGCTCATGACCTTGGGCACAGCGCCCCGGTCGAGCACGTTTAGATTAAGCGGGAAGCGGGTTTCGAGATCGCTGATCTTGAACAGGTGCTCCATCAGGATCACAGCATCGACCGTGCGGGCGCGTGGCTCAAGCACCAGACGGATGTTATCCGAGCTTTCGTCGCGAACATCCTTGAGCAGCGGTAATTTCTTGGCCAGAAGCTGTTCGGCGATCTTTTCGACCAGCCGCGATTTCTGGATGCCATAAGGGATTTCGGTGACCACGATGAGATAGGAACCGCGGCCGGTTTCCTCGATTTCCCATTTGGCGCGCAGGCGGAACGAGCCGCGGCCAGTGGCGTAAGACTGGGCAATCGAGGCCGCCGATTCCACCATGATGCCCCCAGTGGGGAAATCCGGACCCTTAACAAACTGGATCAGCTCCTCGGCGGAAGCCTCTGGATTCACATTGATAAGATGCAGCGCCGCTTCACAGAGCTCATAGACATTGTGCGGCGGGATCGAGGTAGCCATACCCACGGCAATGCCGGTCGAGCCATTGGCTAGCAGATTGGGGAAGTTGGACGGCAGGACGACCGGCTCTTCGTCTTCGCCATCATAAGTCGGCTTGAAGCCGATGGCGTTTTCGGTAATGCCTTCGAGCAGGCGCGTCGCCACATCGGTCATGCGGCTTTCGGTGTATCGCATGGCGGCAGCGTTATCGCCATCGATATTGCCGAAATTGCCATGCCCATCGACGAGCGGATAGCGCAGCGCAAAATCCTGCGCCAGGCGCACCAGCGCGTCATAGATCGACTGGTCGCCATGCGGATGGAACTTACCGATCACGTCACCGACGATACGAGCGGATTTCTTGTAACCCTGCCCTGGATCGAGCTTGAGCAGGCGCATGGCATGGATGATGCGGCGATGCACCGGCTTGAGCCCGTCGCGGGCATCGGGCAGAGCGCGCTGGGTGATGGTGGAGAGCGCATAAGAGAGATACCTCTCCTCAAGCGCCTGTTTGAGGTCGACGACGCGCTGATCGTCAGCAGGCGGCAGGGTATCGGTGTCGACCATCGGCGGGTATTCCAACAGAACGAATCAGGAAATTACTATAGCCAGGCGCAAACATATTCTGAGGGTTTGTGATGAAAAACTGCGGCTTCTACACGAATTTTGGGCGTGCCGAGACGCCGCCCAAGCCACGTGCCATGCGGTTGGTGAGCAGCGATACATGCGGCGAGACCTTGCTCTATTGATAATAAATAGCGAGGCAAGACCTCGCCACATGCGCCGGGATTTCTAATGGACGAACCCTTGATGGCAACCGTAGCAGACACCTTTCGCAGACCCACGAGGCGAGCGAACACCCCTTGCTCCCGACAGCCTCTCCCCGGCGGCCGGCTCGCGCGACCTGCTATATCGCCAGGGTGGTGAGGCCATGATGGCACAGCTTTAGGGGGGGCGGGGATAAGATGGACAGGGCGTGGCATCTGGGCCTGTTGCCTACATCCCTGCCTAATCTCCACCATCAAGGGAGAGGAACAGCGAGGTGGATGGGGCAAGATGAGGCCAAACCGCTACATTCATCCTCTATTTGATAGGGGAGCCTAGCCACTAACCAGAGCAGGATCGTGCTACAGCCACCGCACTTCACCTCCCCCTTGATGGACTTGCGAGCTCCCCCGAAGGGCAAATCGCTCTAGTGGAGCGATTTGAGCGATCAAGACCGGGAAGGGGGTGAAGATATGTAGCAGCAGATCAGTGCTTGTGCGCCAGCAGGGCGACCAGAGTAGTGCGGGTGGCCAAGGACATGAGGTTGCGCGGGCCGAGGACGTAGGCCTGCAGGAAATGCTGGGTAAGGTGCAGGGCATCGGCAATATCGTGCGGGGAAGCATTGCCGCGCGACCTCAGGAAACTGGGCAGTGGCAGAAGGCGGTCGAGATAGGGCGCAGCGGCGGCGCGGGAGACCGCCCTGCCCGACTTTGGCGAGACATAGGTTAGATCATCGGTGACGCCGGTTACTGCGCACTGGCTGAGATCGAGGCCAAACCCCAGATCATCGAGCAAGGCGAGTTCAAAACGCGCTAGCGCCGCGCCATTGGGCGGGCTGTCAATGAGCTGCAGCGCCATGCCGAGCAGGCGATCATGCGGGTTGCGCTCGGGCAACAGGCGCAGATGTTCGCAGATCAATTGACTGAGATAGAGCCGGAGACGGTCGATAATCAGTTCGGCGGCGCGGGCCTGCAGCAGTTCGACGATGAATATGCCAAGCTGGTCTTCGAGCCGGGCGCGCCAGGTCAGTTGAATGGTATTGCCCGGCTGCAGCACCGGCGCCAGCCGCATTGAGCGACCACCGCGCACCAGGCCCAGGCAGCGGCCACGCCCCGCCACAATGGCCTCGGCAATGACGCTGCTTTCGCCATGGTGGCTGACACCAATCAACAAGCCTTCACCAGTCCATTCCATCTATTGGCATGGGTGCATGCAGAGGCAGCCCCTCCTTCGAGCGGCGCTAGGCGTTGCGCGCCAAGCTGTGCTTACCCCCCCCCCGCAAAAGGGGGGGAGTGAACGCAGTAGACGCACGATGCTCAAGCATCAGTCTTTCCCGTGCGCGTATTCCAGACCCATTTCACGGTAGCGCTCAGGGTCGTCGCCCCATTTCTCGCGCACCTTGACAAACAGGAAGAGGTGGATGGGCACTTCATACATCCCCATCAGTTCCTTGCGGGCCCTCTCCCCGATAGCCTTGATGGTCTGGCCGCCGGCGCCCAGCACGATCTTTTTGTGGCTGTCGCGAGTGACATAGACCACCTGATCGATCTTGTAGGAGCCATTTTTCTGAATCTTGAAGCTCTCGGTTTCCACGGTGCAATTATAGGGAATTTCGTCATGCACGCGCAGGAACAGCTTTTCGCGGGTGATTTCGGCCGCGGTGATAGCCATGGTTAGATCGGTGAGATGATCTTCGGGGAAGTGCCAGGGGCCGGGCGGGATGTGCTTGATGCACCATTCCATCAAGTCGGCAACGCCATAGCCCTTGAGCGCGGAGATCATGAAAGTGGCCTCAAAGCGCAGCTTCTCATTGAGAGTCTGGCTGAGGGCGAGCAAGGCCTCGTTCTTGATAATATCGATCTTGTTCAGGATCAGGATCTTGGGATGGCTGATATTGGCCAGACCATCCAGCATGTTCGCCAGATCGGGGGTGATGCCGCGCTCGGCATCAATGATGAAACCGACAATGTCGGCATCGCCTGCTCCGCCCCAGGCGCTCTGGACCATGACGCGGTCGAGCCGGCGCTTGGGGGTGAAGATGCCGGGGGTGTCGATAAAGACCAGTTGAGCCTGACCCTGGATGACCACACCGCGCACCTGGCTGCGGGTGGTCTGTGCCTTATGGGTGACGATGGAGACCTTGGTGCCGACCAGAGAATTGAGCAGAGTCGACTTGCCGACATTAGGGGCGCCAACCAGCGCGATAAAGCCGCATGAGATTTCGGCGAGTTCAGCAGGTGTGTTCATTGAGTTTCCTTCCACACCTTGTGGCTGGTCAGGAACAGTTCGGCGGCTTTGTGTTCGGCGATCTTCTTGGAAGGGCCGGTAGCGCTGATCTGTTCAAAATCGTTCAAGGCAATAGCAATGGTGAATTCTGGGGCATGATCGGGGCCGGTACGGGCGACCTGTACATAGGTTGGGGGTTCCAGGCCACGGGCCTGGGCCCACTCCTGCAGGGTAGTCTTGGCGTCGGCCTTGTGGATCTGACCGTCGGCGAAAAATTCTTCAAACATGCGCTCGACGAATTCATAGGCCTTGCCCATGCCGCCGTCGCAGAAAATGGCGCCGATGACGGATTCGGTGACGTCGCCGAGAATGGCTTCCTTTTCGGCGCCACCGGTGCGGGCCTCGCTCTCGCCCAGATAGAGTTCGGCACCAAGATCGAGCGTCCGGGCGATGATGGCGCAGATCTGCTTGCGCACCAGCGTGTTGAGCGCGCGGCTCAGCTCGCCTTCATTGGCCTTGGGGTAGCGGCGATAGAGCATGTCAGCCACCACCAGCCCCAAGACCCGGTCGCCGAGAAATTCAAGACGCTGATAGGAGCGCTCGATGCGCTTGGCCGGCGAGACGGCACTGGAATGGGTCAACGCGCGATCGAGCAGGTCCGGATCGGCAAAGCGATAGCCTAATCGGAACTGCAGCTTGTCGTGATTGCGCGCTAGTCGGCTCACGGTGTTTCCACATCACCATAAGGCGTAGTGCTATTCACGCCTTGGAACATGCGATCCCAGCGGACATTGGCCGGCCACTGCCAGATCTGCCACGGCGGAATATTGTCCTTGATCGAGAAGAAGCGGGCTTCGGCCTTGGCGATCAGATTGACGGCCGGCACATAACCAACAGATTCCAGGACGCGGCTGTCTGCCGAGCGATCGCGGTTGTCGCCCATCATGAAGTAGTGTCCGGCGGGAACCACGTAGGGGCCTTTGTTGTCGAGCGGCTCATTGTCGGAGATTTCCTGGATAATATGCGTCGTACCCTCAGGAAATATCTCACGATAGACTGTGACCTCAACGGTTTGGCCACTGCTATCAGTGTCCAGCGCCTTACCGACCTCCTCGCGCTCGACCATCATGCCGTTGATGTAAAGGAAACCTCGGCGCGTCTCGATCGTGTCTCCGGGCAGGCCAACGATGCGCTTGATGTATTCAATGTTCTGCGGCACCGGACGGAACACGGCAACGTCACCACGATTGGGATCGCGCCCGAGAATGCGGTTGGAAATCGGCATCTCAAAATCGAGCGCCGAAAAATCACCGTAGCGGCCGAGCGAGAAAGAGTGCTTGCCGTAACCCCAGACGAATTTGTTGGCGACGAAATAGTCGCCGATCATCAGCGTCTGCTGCATCGAGGCAGTGGGAATGGAGAAGGGCTGATACAGGAAAGAACGCAGCACGATGGCAATCAGCAGCGCCTCAGCCACGACAGTGAAGGTTTCAACCCATTCACTGGTCGCGGACTTCTGGACCGACTTGTTGACTGGTTGGCTCATGAATTTCCCCGGTTTATAATGCGGCAGCGTTATTCCGTTGCGATTGCCGGGTCAATCGGCAGCGCCTCAATGATGACAAAGGCCTGAGCGAGCCCGGCATCGTCGGTGACGGTCAGATGGACGTGGGGCCGATGCCCCGGCGGAACAAGGCGCGCTAGCGCTTTTGCAGCGCCATTGGTCAAATGCATGGTCGGCTTGCCCGATGGCAGGTTTACCACGCCCATGTCGAGCCAATAGACGCCATAACTAAGGCCGGTGCCCAGCGCCTTGGAACAGGCCTCCTTGGCAGCAAAACGCTTGGCATAGGAGGCAGCCCGTTCTGCGCGACGATCGGATTTGCGCTGTTCGATCTCGGTAAAGCAGCGATGGGTAAAGCGATCGCCAAAGCGTTGTAGGGTCTTTTCGACCTGACTGATCCGGCACAGATCTGAACCCAGCCCGATGATCACTTGACGCCCTGAATGCCGCGGCTGCCGGGCTTGACGGCTGGAATGGCAGCCAGTTCGGGCGGCAGCTGATCGACGGAATAGGCGAACACCTTGAACTCGATCAGGCTGACCAGTGGAACGCCGACATCGGCCTGCCCGTCGGAACGGTCGATCAGGCAAGCGGCAGCGACCACATTGGCGCCAATGCCGCGCAGGGCGGCAACGCATTCGCGGATGGAGAGGCCGGTGGAGACAATATCCTCGACAACGATGACCTTGTCTTCGGGCGCGATCTCAAAGCCGCGACGCAGCTCGAACTGGCCGTCGACCCGCTCGGTATAGAGCGCCGGCAGAACCAGATGGCGCGCGGTTTCATAGCCCGGAATAATGCCACCAATGGCGGGCGAGACCACCTTGGTCACGTCGCCAAAGCCGTCGGCGCGGATCTTGTCGGCCAGGGCCCGGCAGAGCTTTTCGGTCTGGGCGGGGTATTGAAACACCTTGGCCTTCTGCAGAAATACCGGCGAACGCAGGCCAGAGGACAAAATGAAATGCCCCTCGAGTATGGCGCCGCAATCGCGAAAAATGGCCAGTACGTCATCTTTTGTCATCGCTAGACCTCTTGTCGACCTTGCCATTCCATTCGAGCGTGGAAATCATCGATGCCTCGCGGATACCGGCGCGCTGCACCGCGCTTAGGCCTGGACTGCGCTTGAGCGTTGCCAGAACATCGGTTAGTTGCGGAAGGTTGCGCACCTCGATTTCAAAGATCATCTGGTGAAAGTCGGGCGAAATCATCCGCATCACCAGATTATTGATATTGGCGTCACAGGCAGCAATTGCTGCGGAAATCTGGGCGAGAGAGCCAGGCTTATTGACCGATTCCATGGAAACGACAGTGGCATAGGGTCGGTCATCGCGCCCCATCAGATTCCAGCGCACATCGACCCAGGCGACATCGCTATTATGTAGGTCAATCAGCGCATCGGAATGGATGGGATAGATCTGGATCGGCTTATCGGGCTGCAGAATGCCGACCAGCCGGTCGCCCGGGACGACGCCTTCGGCCGACACCAAAACGTCAATATGGAAATCGAGCTGCGCTAGCGCCTTTTTGGCATTGGGGCTCGAACGCTGACTGCCCGGCACGCGAAAACGGAACAGATCGGTGGAGCGCAGGGCAAACCAGCCATCGGCGGTGTCAGCAACCGGCCGATCGACCTTGCGGCGGCGCTTGCGCAACCCCTTGATGGTGGCTAGTTCGGTGGCCAATTGCTCCGAGCCGATCTTGCCCTCGCCCACGGCAATCAGGAGGTCATCCCGGCTGGCCATGCCCAGCGCCTCGGCCAGGGTCTTGGCCTCGATCTCGTCAAGCATGACACCTTCGCGCTCGAGCATCATGTTGAGAACATGCTCGCCCGGGGCGAAGGTGCACTGGGTCGCCGCCTGCCGCACGGCGCGCCTGATGGCAGCTCGGGCCTTGCCGGTGACGGCAATGCCGAGCCAGTTCATGGGTGGCATGTGGTTCTGGTCGCGGATGATCTCGACTTCGTCGCCACTGCGTAGCTGAGTCACCAACGGCAGGATGGCGCCATTGATCTTGGCGCTCACGGTGGTGTCGCCAATATCAGTGTGCAACGCATAGGCAAAATCGATCGGGGTGGCGCCCCGGGGCAGCGCAATCAGCCGGCCGCGCGGGGTGAAGCAGAACACCTGATCCTGAAATAGTTCCAGCTTGGTGTATTCGAGGAAATCCTCGGTGGAATTGCCCGCCGTCAGATGGGTGATGATCGAGCGCAGCGAACCATAGGCCTGGGATTCGTTTTCGATACGGCTAAGGTCAGCCGAGACACCATCCTTGTAAAGGGCGTGGGCGGCGATGCCGAATTCGGCGATGCTGTCCATCTCCTCGGTGCGGATCTGCAGTTCGGCACGCTGGCGACCGGGGCCGACAATGGTGGCGTGAATCGACTGATAGTCATTGTGCTTGGGGACAGAGATATAGTCCTTGAACCGGCCGGGCACGACCTTCCATTTGGTGTGGACCACGCCAAGCGTATGATAACACTCATCTAGCGAGCCGACGATGACCCGGAAACCGATCATGTCGGAGAGCTGTTCCAGGGCGATCGATTTGCGTTTTATCTTGTTGAAGATCGAGAAGGGCGACTTCACCCGCGCCTTGACCCGGGCAGTGATGCCCTCGGCCAGCAGGCGTTCGCTCAGCTCGGTCGAAATGGTGGCGATGGTCTCGCTATAGGTGGTCTGCATCTCGTCGAGACGGGCGACAATGGCGTTATAATGCTCAGGCTGCAGGATCTTGAAGGAAATGTCCTCCAGCTCGCTGCGCATATCCTGCATACCCATGCGGCCGGCCAGCGGGGCATAGATATCCATGGTTTCCTGGGCAATACGCGTCCGCTTCTCGGACGGCATATATTGCAGGGTGCGCATGTTGTGCAGGCGATCGGCAAGCTTGACCAGCAGCACGCGCACGTCCTGGCTGATTGCCAATAGCAATTTGCGCAGATTTTCGGCCTGTGCCTCTTCGCGCGAGACCAGATTAAGCCGTTCGATCTTGGTCAGACCATCGACAATGGCGCCAATTTCGACCCCGAACATCTGATCGATCTCGGCGCGGGTGGCGTCGGTATCCTCGATAGTGTCGTGTAGCAGGCCCACCACGATAGAAGCATCATCAAGCTTGAGCTCGGTCAGAATGGCCGCCACTTCGAGCGGATGGTTGAAATAGGGGTCGCCGGAAGCGCGCTTTTGCGAGCCATGCTTCTGCATAGCGTACACATAGGCCTTATTCAACAACTGCTCGTCGACGTTCAGATTATACGCCTGAACGCGTTCGACAAGCTCGTACTGACGCATCATGGAATTGAAGGCAACAGCTTAGCGCTTTGAAAGAAAAAGGGGGAGGTAAGGCGACGAAGTAAGTGACTGAGCTCGGAAAGAGGCGCTAACACGGTGTGCGCTGCCCACCCCTTCCCGACCTCCCATTATGAGGGAGGTGCTGATCTCTATAGCCGATCGCGCGATTTTGCATTTTTCACGCCGAATTTTATCATAGTGATTTCCCTTCTAGGCATACTTTCGACACCTTGTCGATAGCAACCCCGCCC
>JALBVE010000027.1 GCA_025050575.1 Candidatus Devosia symbiotica | reverse complement strand
TAAGGCTATCTCGTCCCAGATTGTACCAGATTGAGGCGATGCCCATGCATGGGCACCCCTTGAGGTCAGGGCCGGCAAAAGGGTAAATTGGGCGTCCTGACCTTTGGTGAGTCTGCATGTCCCGCACCGACGCCATCCTCAAGCGCCTTTCCCTGCTGCACCCCAAGCTGATTGATCTGAGCCTGGCGCGCATGATGTCGCTGCTGGACGCCATGGGGCGGCCGCAGAACAAATTGCCGCTGGTGATCCATGTGGCGGGCACCAACGCCAAGGGTTCGACGATTGCCTATCTGCGGGCCTTTCTTGAGGCAGCCGGCAAACGTGTTCATGTTTACAATTCTCCACATCTGGTGCGCTTCAACGAGCGCATCCGGCTGGCTAGCAAGCTGGTCGATACGCGGCGGCTCAACGAGGTGCTCGAGCAGATTGAGGCGATCAATGCGGGCCAGCCGATAACATTTTTTGAAGTCACCACGGTGGCTGCCATGGTGCTTTATGCCAAGACCGAGGCGGATTATCTGCTGCTCGAAACCGGCATGGGCGGCACCTATGACACCACCAATATCGTCGACCATCCGCTGGGCGTAATCATCACCCCCGTGGATCTGGACCATCAGGGCTTTCTGGGTAAGACTATTGCCGAGATCGCGGTGAGCAAGGCGGGTATCCTCAAACGTGGCAGCAAGGCGGTTATCGGGCTGCAACGGGAAGCAGGGCGCGCGGTGATCGACCGGGCGGCGCGGCGACTGGGTGTGCGGCCGCTCTATCAGGGCGCAGATTTTCACGGCGCCAACCAGGATGGCCGGCTGGTGTTTTCTGACGAGGACGGCCTGCTTGATCTGCCACCGCCAGCGCTGGCGGGCGCGCACCAGTTCGACAATGCGGCGCTGGCCATTGCGGCGACGCGGCATTTCGGCCTGCCGGTCGATGCAACCGCCATCGCCCAGGGCCTGCGCACTGTGGTGTGGCCGGCACGGATGATGCCGCTGCATGGAAAATTGCGCGACCTGTTGGGTCCCGGCGGCGAGCTATGGCTTGATGGCGGGCATAATGTGCATGGCGCCACCGCACTGGCAGCCACCATTGCCGGGATGAACAAGGTGCGGCCGGCGCCGCTGGTATTGATCATGGGGATGATGAATACGCGCAGTCCGGCAGATTTTCTGGGCCCCTTTGCTGGGCAGGCGCAGCAGATCTTCACCGTGACCGTGCCGGGAGAACCCAATGCACACAAGGCCAAAACGATTGCCCAGCAAGTACGCGCGGCGGGTTTCGCGGCGACGCCGAAACGGTCGATCCAGTCGGCGCTGCAGGCTGCGGCCGACATGCCCAATGTGCGGGTGCTGATCTGCGGCTCGCTCTATCTGGCCGGCGACGTGCTGGCCAAGAACGGAACGCCGCCGGACTGATCCAATCGGAGCCACCCATGAGGGCAAGTGCTTGTGGCCCCTCTCTTTTAATCACTCCCCGCAAGGGGAGATGCCGATTGCGGGGTTTGCGCCTTCCGTCAATCCAGCATGTGATTGGATACCCTCGGGCTCGACCCGAGGGTCGTGCTTGGGCTGGCACAAGCGGTCAGCGGCCCTCGGATCAGGTCTGAGGGCAGTGCGGTGGTGGTGATGGGATTGTGGCCCCTGTCGCTCAGTACTTGCCCTGGTCGCTACCGACAAAGGGATCGACGGGGCTGATGCCGCTAAATTCGGCGCGGCCCAGGAGCGCCTCGACGACAGCGGTCTGCAGCGGCTCGCTGGAGCCATAGGCGTTGATATAGGCGGACACGCGCGGGGCATTATAGAGATAATAGGAATAGCCGAACAAGATCATCAGCGTGGGCACATCGTGCCAGAAGCGGGCCATACCGCCGAACATCGAACTAGTCAGCTTGACCCAATCAAGGAAAATACGACTGCGGCCCAGCGTGGTCTCTTCAGCAAACAGATAGAGCACCAGATCGAAATCCCGGGGGTGTACATCCATGCCCGGGGTAAAGACGGTAACATCAAAATCCTCTTCCTCGAGCCGCATCGGCACGCTGAGCGGCAGAGAATCTGGCACGAAGAGCAGGACAACGCCACCGGAATAGACCAGCACGCGATGGTGCTTGCCCGGCGAGAGCGGCAACAGCTTGTTGACGTCCTTGACCAAGGTGGGGACACGGACAGTAACGGCGGCTGCCGTGGCCTGGTGTTCGTCGCTCGCTACAATCCGGCTGGCGCTGTCCAGAGCAGCCTGGGCATGCGACTTGTGCAGGCCCAGAGCCGCCTTGAGGGCCAAGACACGGGTAACAGCCTCATCAACCCGGTCCTGGCTGAGGCGGCCATCGGCAACCGCTTTGACCAGGCGCATCAGATCGGCATTGGGATCGTCGGAGAACAGAATGATATCGCAGCCGGCAATGACGACTTCGGAAAGGATCCAGCCGCGCGAGCCCCAATCGCCCAGACCGACCATGGGCCGTGGCATCGGAAACAATCAGCCCATTGAAGCCCAATTCGCGGCGCAGCAGATCCTCATTGAGCACGCGGCTAAGCGAGGCGGGGCGATAGGCTTCGGCGCCAGCATCGGGATCGATGCGCCAGGACAGATAGGCCGGCAGTGCGATATGGATCAACATCACGCTCATCACTCCGATCTCGATGGTCTTGCGATAAAGCCGGCCAAAGGTCTTTTCCCACTCGACCATGTTGAGCGGATTGACGGTGATAACCAGATGCTGGTCGCGGTCGTCATAGCCTTCGCCAGGCCAATGTTTGATAGTGACCGCAACGCCATTGGCCTGGAAGGCAGCGATCTAGACTAGGGCGTGACGCTCGACCTTGTCGATATCGCTGCCATAGGAGCGGGTGCCGACAATGGCGCTGCGCCAGGCGATATTGAGATCGATGACCGAGGTGAAATTCCAGTTGAACCCGACCGCGACGGCTTCGCGGGCCATCAGGGTGAAAATGGCGGTGGTAGCCTCAAGATCATCAACCGCAGCCAGGCCGAGCGGATTGAGCACGCTGGTGCCCAATGGCAGGTTCATGCGGCTGCTCTCGAGATCAGCACTGACCAGAAGCGGCACGGCACTGAGCTCGGCCAGCTCGCGCGAGAGCGCAATCTCGGCGGCCAGATCGTCCGAGTAAATGCGGGTAATGTCACCAGGCCAGAAGCTGCGCACGGCTTCGACGGTTTCGGCTGGCGTGCCACGGGCCAGTAATACGAAGAGTTGAGCCAGCTTGTCGCGCGAGCTGAAGCCGTCGCGGGTAGTATGGACCCAGACCATCGCCTTATCGTCGAGACGGAATGGGCGATAGCGAGATCTAGTGGCGTCATGGGCTTGCTTCCTGGAGTCTTTTTGTTGTCCAAGCTCTAGCAGATGCGTCTGCCCGGGGAAACTCAGGCCGCGTGCGACTCCAGCCACTTGATCAATTGCACGCGTGACTGGCCAGCTCCCACTTTCATGTCCACCGGTTCACCATTTTTGAACACGATAAGCGTGGGCATGTTGCGGACATTGTAGCGGGTGGTAACGGCCGGATTGCTAGCCACATCGAGTTGGACGATCTTCACGGTATCGGCCAGCATGATAGCCTGCTGCTGCAGGGTCGGGCTATGGCCCGGCACGGCACGCACCGTTCGGCCCAGAAATAGACCAGAACGGGTTTCTCTGCCTGAAGCACTTCGCTGCTGAAACTAGCGTCTCGACATGCAGGCCTATCGCGCTGAACTCCCTTTGGATTAACCAGCTCATACTAGTAAAGAGCCGGTCGCGGCAGGAAGGCACACAAGATGTAATGAAAGCGCGCCGGATAGAAAGTCTTGCTCAGCCAATTGCCCAAACAGAAACACCGCCGGACCGCTCCAGCAGTGTCAGATCTGCTGCGGCGCCTGAAATCAGCCGGCGTGGCTCTCAAGCCATTTAGTGAGGCCTGCCTTGGGCATGCCGGCGCCAATCTTCATGTCCGCCGCTTCGCCACCCTTAAACAAGATCATGGTCGGGATGGAGCGGACGCCATATTTACTAGCGGTACTCGGATTGTCGTCGACATTGAGCTTGACGATCTTGATCCGGCCGGCCAGCTCAGTGGAAAGCTCATCGAGCACAGGGGCAATCGCGCGGCACGGCCCGCACCACTCCGCCCAGAAATCCACGAGGATGGGTTCTTTGGAGTTGAGGACTTCCTCGCCAAAATTGGCATCGGAAACATGAGTAGTCATGGGATTTTGCCTTTTGTTCTAAGCGGCGGTCTGTGTGCGCTCAAAGCTGGTGAGAGTCCAGCACAGATGCAACTCAGATCACTGCAAGGTGAAGCCAACAGTGTCCGCCACAAGAACGTTTGAAGGCAGATTCATCAACAATTCGAGTGTTGTCCATAGGATCGCCGCCTGGATGGTTCGTCCAGGAAAGAGCTGACTTGCAACCAACGCATATAATCCAAGCTGAGTGACATAGTTTTCCGGTACGTCGCCTGGTCCTCTGGGCACCAGCGCATCGGACTTGTAGTTGATCACCAATATAGCATGCTCGTCAATCACCAGTCGGTCGATGCGACCACTCAGACGGATGGGCCGGCCGCCCCATCTGGAATCCAGCAGAAACGGCACTTCGCCGCGGCTGCTGGGTCCGAAGATGGGTGCCAGCACGGGCTGGCTGAGGATGGAAATTGCCTTGGCGGCGAGACGGGCATGGTCGGCCGGCGAATCGGGCAGGAGCGTGATCAGGGCCTTGTCGGCGATGTCGGGCCAGATGGCGGGATCGAGCTTGCCCAGATGCTGCAGCAAGGCATGCAGGGCGATGCCCTCCTTGTGCGCCGCATCGGCATCACGAACCTGTTCGGCGCGGCTATCGAGTGCCGTATCAGGCGACGCGGCGGTGTCAGCCAGGGATGGAGAAATCAGGGGGATGCTGATCGGCGCAGGCAAGGGCGCAAAGCCAAGGGGGACGATGGCCGGACGAGCGACGTCTGGAGCGGCTCGCACAGTCATCGGCGCAATGCGATCACGCGGATAGATCAGGGCGGTTTCAGCGCCGGTGGTGTCAGCCTGGCTTTCGCCAAAGGGCCGGAGCGCGGTGTCGATGGCCTCATACCAGCTGCCTTCAAGCTGTTTGGCGGCGTCGGAACCCGGCGTCAGGGCCCCGGTGACATAGAGCTCATCTTCGGCTCGGGTCATGGCAACATAGAGCTTGCGCCAATATTCGGCAAGCAGATTGTCGTCGCTGTGCTGTTTGACCGGCAGGGTGGCTGCAACATGATCAGCCGTGGCCGAGGCGTGGATCAGCAGCGGCCCGGGCGCTTCGGTCAGCAGATAGACCGGCTTGCCGATCATCTGTAGGCGCGGCTTGGCCGTGGCATCGGCGAGGATGACGATGGGGGCTTCAAGACCCTTGGCGCCGTGCACTGTCATGACACGGACGCCGCCCCCGGCCTCGGGCAATTCGCGCTTGATAGTACTGGCGCGCTGGCGCATTTCGGCGACGAAACCCTGTAGTGAGGGTTGCGGACCCTGCTCGTGGCTGAGCGAGAGTTCGAGCAACTCGGCGACCACGTCATCGACCTCGCCACCAAAGCGGGTATGGAAGCGACGCAGACCACCCTCCGCGTAGAGAATCCGGGTGAGGAATTCGAAGGGGCGTTCGAAATCGAGTTCGCCGCGCCAGCAGGCCAGACGCCTGGCAGCAGACAAGCAATTGGCGTTTGCGTGTTCGGCCAAGGCCTGCCAGAGGGTCTGGTTTCTGGAGCGCGGCTGGGCCAGTGTGAACAACGTGTCTTCGTCGATATCGAAGAGCGGCGAGCGCAGCAGGGCCGCTAGTTGCAGATCATCGGCGGGATTGAGAAGCACGTCGCAGAGTGCCAGCAGATCCATCACCGCGATATGGCTAGTGACGCCAAGCCGGTCGGCGCCTGGAGTGGGCAGACCCTTATTGCGCAAGGCACGGATGATTTCCTGAAACACCGGGCCACGCGACTGCACCAGAATGAGCACGTCATCGGCAATAACGGCGCGGCCACGACCAGTCAGCGGGCGCTGCTGGCTGATCCAGAGATCGATCTGGCCGGCGACGCGTTCGGCGATTTGGCGCGGCGCGCTACACTCGGTTTCGAGAACGCTGGTGGGCCACTGGCTGTCGGCAGGGGAATCGGCCACCTTCTGGATCGGTGGCCAGAGCGTGACCGAACCGCCACGCATGGTGCGGGCTGTGTTGTGATGGACCTTGTCGTTTTCGAGCAAGGCAGCCTGGATGTCCTCGCGGTTGCTGACCAGATCTACCGCAGCCAGGATTTCGGTTAGGGTGCGGAAGCTGGTGCGCAGGGGCACGGACTCGAAGGGCAATTCCATTGCTTCGGCCCTGACGGAAAAATCCCGCCCAGTGGCATCGAACAGGGCCGACTCGGCGCCCTGGAAGGAATAGATCGACTGTTTCTGATCGCCTACGGCAAACAGCGAACGCGGGCGGGTGACGGCCCCTGCCCCAGCGAAATACTCCTCGGCGATGGCCCGCACCACGCGCCACTGCTCGCCATTAGCATCCTGGCTCTCATCGACCAGAATATGATCGATGCCGGAATCGAGCTTGTAGCGGACCCAGTCGCCGGACTGGCGCTGGAGCAGATCGGCAAGGCGTTCGACCAGATCGTCAAAATCGAGCAGTGAGCGGGCGCGTTTCTGCGCCTCGTAGCGCTGACCCACAGCGGCGACGATATCGAGCAGGGCATCGCTGCGTTCGATCAGTTGGGCAGCGCGGCGGGCGGCGGCAAGGCCGGCCAGGCGTTCAGCCTCAGCGCTGAGCAGATCGGCCAGATCGGGATCGGCACTGCTGACGGCCTTGACGACGAGTCGGGCCGGCACGGTTTCATCGGCCGTCAGGAAGGCGCGCAACCAGGCGCTGGGCGATGGATTGGCCGGGTCGATGGCAGCCAGCTTGTCTTCGAGCTTGCGATTGCCGCTCGAGGGCGGAATGAGGGCAAACAGTTTAGCGATATCGGCCGGGGTTACCAGCCGGTCGGCAATGATGGCGGCATTGATGTCGGCCGTCGACAGCCTGGCCGCATCCCCGATTAAGGCGCGTAGATTGACCTTGGACTGCACGGGATCGGCCAGCACTAGCTTGAGCTTGCGGCCATCGGACAGGGCAGCATTGATGGCGTTCTTGATCTGCTCGTCGCTGAGCGTCTGGAACAAGGTTTCGACCGCGCCGTCGACGTCGAGCCCCTGCGACAGCACGGTTTCGCGGGCCGAGAGCAGCATGGCGCTGCGCTCGTCATCCTCAATGACGACAAAGTCGAACGGCACGCCGGCTTCAAGCGGAAAGCGGTGCAGAATCGATTCGCAGAAGGCGTGGATGGTGACGATTTTGAGCCCCCCAGGGGTTTCGAGCGCTTTGGCAAACAGAGTCCGTGCCCGTTCGCGCAAATCAGGCGTAACTCGTTCGGCCGCGACCTTTGCCAGTTCGACATCAAGACCGGCATCGTCAAGCAGCGCCCATTTGGCCAATTCACTGGCGACGCGACGGCGCATTTCAGCGGCAGCGGCCTTAGTATAGGTCAGGCACAGCACCATTTCGGGTGCGACGCCGGCCAGCAACAGGCGCAAGACCCGGCGAGTAAGCACGAAAGTCTTACCCGAGCCGGCATTGGCCGATACCCAGATCGACCAGGCCGGATCGGCAGCGCGAGCCTGATGGGCGCTGGTATCGAAGGGAACAACAAGCTCGCCGCGATCACTCATGACTCACCCTCCCCGCCATCAACGGCGGTCCATTCGGCGAGGCGGGCCAGATGATCATAGGCGCCGGCAAAGCGCTGACCGGGCAGCGGCAGCAGGCGCGCCGGCATGGGCGTATCGGCCATCAAGAACAGTTCGACATGGCGCTGCATGCGCATGGTGATCTCGTCGGCGGCGGCCATCAGATCAAAGCCCTCGGCAGGAAGGAAGGGCTTGGCGATGAAGGCGTCGGGCCCGAGGCCCACCTTGATGTAGGTGAGGACCGATGTCGGCGCGGGGGCAATGCTATGCTTGAGCGTGCCAGCCTGGGCGATCTGGGCTTCGAGCAGTAATTGGGGCACCTCGAAAGCCTGCATAGCATCCTTGGTGGGGAGTGAACCGGTCTTGAAATCAATGATTTCCAATGTGCCGTCATTGAGCACGTCGATGCGGTCGGCGCGGCCGCGCAGGGTGAAGGACTCTTTAAGATGCAGGCTCAGCTCGCCATCGATCTCGGCGTGACGCTGGGCGACCATGGGATCGCGGGCGCGCTCGAAATCAAGAAACTGGGCGGCGGCCGTGTGGAAGCGACGCAGCCAGATATCGCGACGCTCGCCGATAGCGTCCAGGCCGGCGAACTTTTCGGCGGCGATGACCATCAGCATGTCGATGGCGTCGGGCGCCATGACATCGCAATTCTTGTCGACGAATTCGGCAAAGATATCGTGGATGATGGTGCCGCGTTCACGGCTATCCGGGCTGTCGCCGAGCGGATCGAGCGGGCGCAGACGCAGGATATGCTTAGCATAGACATCATAAGGCGAGCGCATCAGGGTTTCGATCTCGGTGACCGAAAGCGCCCGCGGCCTTGTACTGGCCGGTGGATTGGGCGCGGGGCGCGAGGCGGGTTGGGTCTGGTCGACGGCATCGAGGCGGCGCGCCTGTTCGAGCCAATGCGCGCCTTTGGTCTGCCAACCTGCGGCAGTCGCGACGCCCGCGAAGGCCTGCAGACGCTGCAGCAGACGCGAGGCGATTGCCGGGCTTGAGCCGACGCGGTCAGCATAGGCGATGATCACCTCCGCATTGCCCACAGCCTGGGCAAAGTCATGCGCCGCCAGACCCTGGCGCCATTCGGGCGGACTGAGCCCGGCGGCCAGCCGCATGCCACGGCTGAGCCAGGTACCAGGATCAGCCGGCTCGGGCCATTTGTCTTCGTTCAAGGCCGCCAAGATTAGCAGATCAGGATTTTGCAGACGGGCTTCGAGCTGACCCCAGATGGCGATGTCGCTGCGCCGATCCTGTTGGGTACGGACCTGGGCACCCAGCATCAGGGCGGTGAGTACGCCGTCGAGATGGCGCGGCTGGAAGACATGGCCTTCGCCCGAGAGGCTAGCCATCTGCCGGGCCCACTCGGTCAGCTCGCGGCGGCCGAGAATCTCGGCGCCATTGGCGACTGC
Organism: Candidatus Devosia symbiotica; assembly: GCA_025050575.1. Classification (GTDB taxonomy): domain Bacteria; phylum Pseudomonadota; class Alphaproteobacteria; order Rhizobiales; family Devosiaceae; genus Devosia; species Devosia symbiotica. Next base: position 17,158 of record JALBVE010000027.1, on the reverse strand, counting down.
ATCAAAGGCCGCGCAAAGAGCCGATGCCAAGGCGCTGGCATCGATGGAACTTTGGGCGAGTAGCGCAAACAATGGGGCTAGCGCAGCCTCAATCTGGTCGAACAGGGCGTTGATCGGGGCGCTGTCGGCCTGATGCAGGCGGCGGGCTGGATGGGCGGTGGTGCCGCCAATATTGGCAGCGAGAAGCTGGCGCAGACCCGCAAGGCCCGGATTAGCGCGCTGGCCGCGCAGCAGGCCCAGCTCGATATCATCAGCTAGGACGGAAATAGTGGCGCGGCTCTCGCCGAAGCGGGTGGCGCGATTGCGCAACAAGGCCATTAGATCGATGGCCGAGCAGCCGTTGGTGGTCAGCGCGAGGATCTGGCGCAGCAGGCGCCCTGCGGGGGACTGGAACAGTGGCACACCGGCGGCGTCATCGACCTCGACGTCGAAGCGGCGCAGTTCGGCGGCGATGCGGCGGGCTAGATTGCGGTCCGGGGTAACGATGCCGACAGTCTTGTTGTCTGCAAGCGCCTGACGCGCGGCCAGGGCGACGGCACGAGCTTGCTCGTCCTCGGTGCGGGCCCGAATGACTGAGAGATTTTCGCTGGCCAGAGTGAGTTCATTCGGCGACAGGCACTGAGTGGACCAGCGCGCTGTATCCTTGGTCAGAGCGAGAGCGCGATGCACAAGGGTGGTGCGAGGGTGATCGGCCGCCGCCAGTTCTGTGACGTCGCTAATGGCCGCGCCCATGGAGCGCAGCAACCTAGCCAGACCAAACTGGGGATGGCCATGAGGATTGTTGGCGTCGTCGAGCAGGGCGGCGTGATCGGCGGCGCTCATGGCACAATCGAGCCCGGGCAGCACCACCGCGCCGCGCGGCAAACCGTTGATGGCTTTGAGTAGGCGCGCCGTGGCTGGAATCGAGCCGGTGGAGCCGGCGGCAATGATCGGCCGGTCGCCATAGATCAACGGCATGGCCAGCGCCTGACGATCGAGGCGTTGGCCACGCAGATAGGCGATATCGGCCTTCTTGCCAGCAAGATAGTCAGGCCAATAACGCAGGGCGATATCGAGAAAATTCAACGTCTGCAGCCAATAGGCACTCAGATTGCTTGCCATGTCAGACGCCATGGCCTTGAGATGATCAGCCGTGCGCTCTTCGGTCAGCAGATCGTCGATCAGCAAGCCCAGCGATTTGGCCATAGAGAGGATTTCGCCTGCGGTGGGCGGGCTAGAAAAGGCCTGGCGGCCATCGGGCGTCTTGGCCCAAGCATCGACTAGCCGCGACAACACCAGACAGCGTTCCAGGCCAGAGGCGGCGGGCAGTGGCACAGGCGCATCAAAGGGCGGCAGAAACGGCTCTTCGTCCTCGACCTCGCCGCCAAAGGTGCGGATGTCGGGCAGCAGACCATGGCCGCGGCGGGCAAATTCTTCGGCCAGCGCCAGCTTGGCACGCCGGGTGGGCAGCACAATGGTGACGTCGGTGAGCCAGAAAGGCTGACTCTGATTGGCGCCGCCCAGCAGCGTACTATCGATCACCCGATCGGCCAGGGTGGCGATGAAACGGGCGTGCGGGGCGATCGAATAAAGAGTCATGACGGGTCGGGCGGGGTGAGGCGCCGCTCGGCTTCGACCAGACCTGCCGCATCGCCGACATGAAACCAGGGGGCGTTGAGGGCAACGCCATAAAGCGCCTCGCGCTTCAGGCATTGCTCGAAAATGTCGTTGAGCGAAAAGGCGTCGTCAGAGGTGTCGGCAAACAGCGCCTTGCCCAGCACGGCGACGCCGCCATAGATCACCGGAGCGCCATAGTCGCGAGTGATTTCGCCGCTGGGGGCGAGGCAGAAATCATGGCTGCGGGCGAAGCCGAAGGCGTCGCGTGGATGTACGCAGAGTAGGACGATTTCTGTCTTTTTATCGGCAAAGCGGATCAGCATGCGCGCAATCGGGGCATCGCTGCCGGCGGGCCAGAAGGCGTCGGTATTCATCACCAGGATAGGGTCCGAGGCCAGCATGGGCAAAGCGCGCTTGATGCCGCCGCCGGTATTGAGCAGTTCGTCCTCGAAACTGATCTTGAGCAGGCCGCCGAAATGGGCCAGCAATTGATCGGCGTGGTAATGGGCATTGGCGACGAAACGTCTCGCGCCTTCGGCTTTGGCATTGTCAATCACCCGCTCGATTAGCGGCACGCCGGCGACGGGTACCAGCGGCTTGGGGATGGTATCGGTAATGGGGCGCAGGCGGCTGCCTAGACCTGCAGCCAGCAGCATCACATCAGGGAATCGGCTGGTTTTGCTCATGTCGTTCATGGACGGATAAGAGCGATGTTGAGCTGCTTCGTCCAGCCCTTCCTTGCCCCATCCAGCCCCCCCCTGAAGGGGGAGGAGTAGTACGGCTCAATTTGCGGTTTATGTGCGCAGGACGCCGCCGCTGGATTTGGTGACCGCGGCGACGACCGAGGCGGAAATGGCGTCGATTTCTTCGTCGGTCAGCGTCCTGTCATTAGGCTGAATGGTCACTTCGATGGCGACCGATTTCTTGCCCTCGCCGACATGACTGCCTTCGAAGACGTCAAAAATGATGACGTCCTTGATCAGTGCCTTGTCGGCCCCGCGAGCGGCGCGGAGGATGACGGTGGCGGAGACCGCGGAATCGACCACGAAAGCGAAGTCGCGGCTGAGCGGCATCAGCGATGACAGCGCCAAAGCGGGCTTGGTCTTGGTCGCCTTCTTGCGTGGCTCGGGCAGTGCATCGAGATCAATCTCGAAGGCGGCGACGGGGCCGGTCAGATCGAGCTCAGCCGCCCAGGCGGGGTGCAATTCGCCGAACCAGCCCAAGGTAACCTTGGGGCCTAGGGCGATGCGGCCGCCGCGACCTGGATGGCTCCAGGGCGCCGGTTCGGCCAGAATATGCACCTTGTCGATATCGACACCCAGCGCGTCGAGCGTTGCGGCCAGATCGGCCTTGGCGTCGAAGACGCCGACCTTTTCAGCCTTGCCCGACCAGTGGCGACCCGCACCGGTGATCCCTGCGGTGCCGGTGCGAATGCCAGTAGCATAGGTGTGCTGGCCTTCGGGCGTGGCAGAGAGGAAAACTTGGCCGACTTCGAAAAGGCCAAGATCATGGGCGCCGCGATTGGCATTGCGGCGTGCCGCGGCGAGTAGACCCGGCAGCAAAGAGGGGCGCGTATCGGTCATGTCGGCGGCGATAGCATTAGCGAGCTGCAGCTCTTCCTGGCCGCCGCCAAAGCGCGTAGCTTCATCATGACTGATAAAGCTCCAGGTGACGGCTTCGTCCAGACCACGTGACGCCAGCGCCCGGCGAGCAATGCGGCGGCGGTTCTGGATGGTGGTCAGCATGCGCGGCGCGACATGGCTGAGACGGGCCAAAGGTTCGACCGGAATATTGTCAACGCCGATCATGCGCATGACTTCCTCGACCAGATCAGCCTTGAGCATGACGTCTGGACGCCAGCTAGGGACCTTGACGGAGAACACATCGCCCTTAGGGGCAAACTCGAAGCCGAGCTTGGTCAGAATGGCAGTCACGATCATCGGTTCGACGTCGAGACCAGTGAGGCGACGCACTTCGCTGAGCGGGAATTCGATGACGGTATTGGCGTAGACATCGTCGCCCGAAATGACGGGCTCTATGGCTTCGCCACCGCAGAGTTCGAGCACCAGGCGGGTGGCCAGTTCCAGACCCGGATCGGTCAGGGCTGGATCGACATGGCGTTCAAGGCGGTAGCGGGCATCGGAAACAATGCCGGTCTTGCGGCCGGTGCGGGCGATCAGATCAGGGTCCCAGCTGGCGCATTCCATGAAGACATTGACCGTCTCGTCAGTGGTGCTCGAGCGGATGCCGCCCATGATGCCGCCCAGGCAGAGCGGGCCGGATTCGTCTGCGACGACGGTCATAGTCTCGTCGAGCGTATAGATCTTGTTGTCGAGCGCATCGAGGCTCTCGTTGCGAGCGTTGCGCAGCACGGGCTGGCCGACGATCTTGTCAGCGTCATAGGCGTGCAGTGGTCGGCCCCAGCCGAGCGAGACCCAATTGGTGATGTCGACGATGGCGTTGATGGGGCGCAAGCCGACGGCGCGCAGGCGCTGCTGCAGCCAGGCCGGGGATGGGCCATTCTTGACGCCTTTGATGTAGCGACCGCCAAAACGGCGGATGGTCTTGGGCTCATCTGCGCCGAACTGCTGCGGGAGCGGCGCGATCGGGCTTTTGCCCTTGGATGGCACCGGGGACATGTCGGTGGATTTGAGCGTGCCCAGGCCATAGGCGGCCAGATCGCGAGCAATGCCATAGACGCCGGTAGCATCGCCGCGATTGGGGGTGATGGAAATGTCGAACACCACGCCATCAATGCCGGCGAATTTGGAATAGGGCAGGCCGATGGGGGCATCCTCGGGCAATTCGATAATGCCGTCGTGATCCTTGGAGAGTTCGAGCTCAGCATTGGAACAGAGCATGCCATTACTGACCTGGCCGCGGATATTGCCCTTGCCGATGGTCATGTCCTTGCCCGGAATATATGTGCCGGGGGCGGCAAACACGGTTTTGAGACCGGTGCGGGCGTTGGGGGCGCCGCAGACCACGTCGATCAATTCACCCGTGCCGGCGTCGACCTTGCAGACACGCAATTTGTCAGCATTGGGATGCTGCTCGGCCGAAACGACATGGGCGGTGACGAAACTGGACAGCGCTTTGCCCTGGTCTTCCATGCCTTCGAGTTCGAGCCCGATCAGCGTCAGCGTATCGCCGATTTCAGCGGGTGACGCGTCAGTGTCTAGATGCTCTTTGAGCCAGTCGAGGGTGAATTTCATGTGTTTGGCACCTTGGCGGAAGTCAGGCTTGCCGCCGATCATCGGCGGCAAGGCGCGAGAAATTTTTATCAGTTCGACGAATACATCGGCAAAACCGCGCGCGTCGTCGATGGCTTTGTGGGTGTGGGCGATGTTGCCGTAAAATTCGGAGGGCAGTTTGCTCATGCCTCAATCGGGATAAGAAACGCCGCGCAGGGTGCCGGCCATGGTGTAAAGGCAGACGCCGCCCTTGAAGATCTGACGCTGGGCGAAAGAGCCGCCGAGCACGCGCGTATCGGCAAAATGGTTAATATAGTGATTCATCCACAGCCCGTCAAACATCATCGGCGCCGCGGCAAAGACGCGTGGACCGGGGAGGCTTTCAACCCAATCGACTAAAGCGCGGCATGACGACTTCGGCCGGCTCGGCACCGGTGGTAGCAGCTGCCCACACCTCGGGCTGAGTGGTCCACCAATCCATGGTGACCGGGTTCTGCGCCTTGTCGGCGCGCGGCTGCAACACGGCCGCGAACTCGCCACGGCGATTACCATCGGCGTCAATGATGACCGAGGCAAAGCTCGGCATCGAATTGCGCAAGGGCGTCGGCCCATCGTTTTTGATGTTGGTCACGATGTAGGTGGGATTGGGCGGCGCGTCGGTTATGACTAGCTGCTCAGCCCGCCAAACAGGGTCGGCAGATCAAACGGCCGAAAGCCGTAATGGTCGAGCCAGCGCTGGTCGGCGTCAAAGAAGGCGCGCAGATCGGGCATGCCGTATTTGAGCATGGCGATGCGGTCGATGCCCATGCCCCAGGCAAAGCCCTGGTAGACATCTGGATCAAGCCCGGCATTGGCGATGACATTGGGATGGACCATGCCGCAGCCGAGGATCTCGAGCCAGTCGCTGCCTTCGCCGATTTTGATTTCCGAGCCAGAGCGGTCGCACTGCACGTCCACTTCCATGCTTGGCTCGGTGAAGGGGAAGAAGCTGGGGCGGAAGCGCAGGGTGACGTTGGGGATCTCGAAATAGGCCTTGAGGAATTCCTCGAGCACCCAGCGCAGCTGGCCGATATGGCTGGACTGGTCAATCACCAGGCCTTCGACCTGATGGAACATGGGCGTATGGGTCTGATCGCTATCATTGCGATAGGTGCGGCCGGGCATGACGACGCGAATGGGTGGATCCATGGCGGGGGTGAGATAGCTGGCGGCCGGCTTTTCATTGGTCTTTTGCATGACGCGCATCTGCACCGGCGAGGTGTGGGTGCGCAGCACCTTTTTGATGCCATCGGGGCCGAGCTTCATAAAAAAGGTATCGTGCATCTCGCGAGCCGGATGGCCCTCGGAGAAGTTGAGCGCAGTGAAATTGAGATAGTCGGTCTCGATATCGGGCCCCTCAGCAATCGAGAAACCCATGTCGGAAAAGATCGCTGTGATCTCGTCAATGGTCTGGCTGATGGGATGGATGCGGCCGGTCGTGGTGGGGGCGGGTTGCAATGGCAGGGTAATGTCCACCGTTTCCGCCTTGAGGCGCGCATCGAGTGCCGCCGATTTCAACGCGGTGCTGCGGGCCTCGACGAGGCCGGCGATCTCGGCCTTGAGACCATTGATAGCCGGACCGGCGCTTTTGCGCTCCTCTGGTGCCATGGATCCAAGCGAGGCAAGCAGCGCCGAAACTCTGCCCTTCTTGCCCAGAGCGGAGACTCGGATAGTATCAAGCGCGGCCTCATCGTTAGCAGCAGCAATGGCAGCGCTGAAGTCGGTGCGCAGGGCGTTGATCTGACTATCAAGGGACATTGGATATTCTCGTTGAGACGTTTTCCGGGCGTTAGAGCATTTTGAGCAGCCTGAGTCAGGTGCAAAATGTGATGGCTATTACTTGATGCCCAAACCGCGTCTGGGCCATTCGAGCGCAGCCCTCATGGCCTTTTTGCCTAAAATCGCTCGAGCGGAGCTATTTTGCCTATGGCCAGATCAAAGAAAACAAAAAACGCCCGGCGCCAGCCCAAATGGCAGCGCAAGGCGTCAAATTCGATCTCAGCGAAGCTAGGGAAGGTTAGGCGGCGGTGACGCGGGCGTGGGTAACAGTGTCCACTCCTTCAAGATACGCCAGAGCAGCCTTGGCCTTAGTGACCAGCACGGAAAACGCTTCAGGATGGGCGATCGCGAGATCGCTCAGCACCTTACGATCGATAGCAATCTGAGCCTTGCTGAGGCCGTCGATAAATCGACCATAGGTCAGGCCCTGATCGCGGACGGCAGCGTTGATACGCTGGATCCACAGCGCGCGGAAATTGCGCTTTTTGATACGACGATCGCGATACGCATACTGGCCGGCCTTTTCGACGGCCTGCTTGGCGATACGGATCGTGGACTTGCGGCGGCCATAATAGCCTTCGGCAGCCTTGAGAACTTTTTTGTGGCGGGCGTGATTGGTAACGCCTCTTTTAACGCGTGACATGTGTCAGCTTCCTTTCAGCGTTAGCGGTTGTACGGCATGTACCACTTGACTAGACCCTCGTCGCCCTTGGACAGAATCTTGATGCCGCGGTTGGTGCGGATGTACTTTGCATTGTGGTTGATCAGGCGGTGGCGCTTGCCGGCGACGCCTGCTTTGACACGACCGGTCGCTGTGAAACTGAAACGCTTTTTGGCGCCAGATTTCGTCTTCATCTTGGGCATTTTGCGGGTCCTTATAATGAAGATTGGATGGATTTGGGCTCATCGCATTCAGAGATCGCCACGGCATGCCTTTTAGCCGGACGATCCGGAGAAGTCAGCCCTATAGGGGGAATCCGGCAGCAGGGCAAGACCCCAGCGCGGACTCAATAGGTCTATTTGGCCCTATTGGCTCGCGGCAGACTGATATGAAAGACATTGGCAGGCCGCTTAGCAGCGCCAGATAATAGATACGCTCGCCATGGACATCAACCGGGCCGAAGGGCTCAGGGCCATTGGCGCGGGCGGTTGCCGCATAGGCATCGGCATCATCGACAACCAGCTGCAACATTGTGCCAGACAGCATACCTTAACTCTCAGGCCAGATTTCATGCCAGCTCTTGTCAGCGACCGGAAAGATGGCGCCGATGAACCTGCCTTGATTGCCGGGCAAACCAAGCCGGGACAAATCCATCTGCGGCATGGCCAGGCCATCGCCAAAAATCTTTGCCACGACCACGGCATCCGCCGATGCGGCGACGTGGCAGAAACGCAATCCCAGAACGGTCATTTTTATCTCCTCAAGACAGGCTTCCCAGACGATCCAATCACAGAAGACCAGACCGCGCCACCGTCCGAACGAACATGGGGCGGCTAGGGCCGCGGCTGCCGGGCCGCCAGTCCGGGTTTCAGGTGATCCTCGAACAGTAGACCAGGCGCGCGGCCAGGACCGCGTCATAGACCGCTTCGGCGATCAGCGATATCTGCAGAAACCGCCGCAAACCGGCGATATCAGCAAGAGGCAGGGGGTAAAAGCCGGCGTCCAGACGTTGCAGCAGGGTGGTTTTGGAGGCGATCATGCCGGCGGCGACATTGGCGCCATTCCTCATCGAGGTGCTGCGCTCGATGTAATCATGCAGCAGCGCGCCCAGATGAAACGAGGCCGGCACATGGCCATTAGAACTGCAGTCAGAAATTCAAGATCGGTCATAATTGCTCATAGTGGTGTCATAGCGGCCATCGGCGCGGCGGCGATCCCAGGCCAGCATTGAATCTTAATCGAGAGGCTAACCCATTTGCGCTGCCCCGGCGTCAGCGCCTGATTCAGCCTCCCCTTACCCGATATGGCGCAGATGGATAAACTGCTCGTCCATAACATCAAGCGCGGTGGTAACGATGGCGTATTCGGCCAGGGCGACCGCCGCCAGCGCGAGCTTTTTGGGCTTGAGCCGGTCGTCGGCATCCAGAATGGCGGCAAAAGGGGTGTTGAGGCGGTCGAGCACCAGATTGCGCGCATTGGCAGCGCCGCCGACGCCGCCACTGTCAATATGGACAATACGGGGGTCGTTCAGCCCGACCCGGTCCAGCAGCGTCGCATAATCGACGCCATCATCGGCGATGATCCAGAGCCGCCAATCGGCATGGATCCGGACCAGCACGGAGCCTACGGTGATGACAATGGTGGCCTGAGTCCCAAAAGCCGGGATGATGATGGAAACGGTTTAAGACATAGCGAGCAGATCTCGACCTTGAACGATATGGGCGCAAGTCCCATATTTCAGCCAGACGCGCGATGCCACGGCAATCGGGGCGCGGGTCGGCACGTTGCTTGACGATCAAGAACGGCTTGTATGTCGCGTATTTCGGTGTTTTCCGCCCTATTTCTCCTCGGCTTCGAGAGTTTCGAGGAGCGCGTCGATCGGTTGGCCAAATCCGCCGACGGCTATCCGCTCTATAATATCGAACGCGCTATCGGTGCCCAGGACACTGAGCAATTCGTTGTTTCCATCGCCGTCGCCGGTTTTGGGGCCCATGAGCTTTAAAGTCATGGCGAAGAGAGCCAGATCATCGTGCGCGGCAAGTAGAAGGACGAGGCAGGACGTGAGTTTCTGCATCGCGGCATTGCCACCCGGCGATTCCAACGCGCCTCCCTGCTCGTCGATGGCGTGGTAGTAAAGGATGCAACTTTGGAGCACGGTATGCTCGTTATTGCTATCGAACGCCCGACAGCGCCTAAGATCGCCCGTCGTATCAAAATTTGCTCAGTCTGAGGAAAGGGCCGACACCATGTATGACAAACGAAATGAGATGGCCGCAGCAGATCAGGTGATCCATCCGCTAAAATCGCTGACACGGGCGCAATTTGCGGCTCTGGGTGGCAATGCCGTAGCCTATCTGCGCCTGGTAACCGGCGCGGTGCTGGATACGTTGATAGAGGATGCGACGTTTGAAGCCGAGGCCGAGTATCAATTGCTAATGTCGGCCAATGGCACGCCGTTGCTGGTGACCGACACCACAGACTCGGTCAATGACTGGCTCGGCGAGAACAATCTAGGCCTGGCGACACTGCATTAGGCGCCCAAGCGCCAGACATGAAAAAATCCTCTGGCGGATCGCGCCGGAAGGTTTTTGATTCAAACGACTGTTAGATCAGGCAGCGTAGGTGCTGGTCAGTGACTCGGTCAGAATGGCATGCGGACGGGTCGGTTCATCAGTATGGTGCGGTGCGTCAACTACGCTCTCAGTACGCAGTGATCGCGCCACGCTCAAGAGAGTCTTGAGATGATCGGCGCCCGCCCCCCCATTGTGGGCGAGCAGCGTGCTCACCAGATCGACGGGCTGATCATCGACCGAATCAAACTCGATCGGCTAGGCCAGCCGCGCAAACAGGGCTGTGACGCTCTTGAGCCTGGCGAGCGTGCTATGGGGAATAGCGATATCATTGCTCAGCTCGGTCAAGCCAAGTTCCTCGCGGCCAGCAATGGCTACAAGGAACTTGGCTTGCGAGTGCCCGGTTAGTTTGGCGGCGCGGGTGGCTCTGTGTAAAACAGGACGGCACGCTGAGCCAGAATATCGGCCAATTCCATTCAAATCGCCTTGAGATTAACTACGCTAGAAGCGATTCAGGAGCGGATCAATTTGCTCCGAGGGCTGGGTCGATCCAGCCGATATTACCATCGGTGCGGCGGTAAACCACATTCAGCCCGCCGTGTCCAGCATGGCGGAACATAACTACCTGGCCACCGGTCAGGTCCAGCTCCATCACAGCCTCTTCGACACTAAGCTGGCGCAGGCTTTTGGTGCTTTCGGCAATGACCGGCGGGGCGTAGTCGACATCGAGTTCGTCAAACTGGGTTCCAGCGTCGAACACAGTGTATTGCGCGATGATGTCATCGCTATTGCTGCCACGGCGGTGCTGCTTGAGCTTGCGGTTGTAACGGCGCAGGCGCTTTTCAATATTGAGTGCCATGACTTCATAGGCGGCGGTTGGTTCGCTCCCCTGGGCGCTGGCCTGCAGCACGGCGCCGGAATCAAGGTGAACTACACAATCGGCGCGGAAGCCGATACCATCGGGGGTGAGGGTGAGGTGGCCGTCATAGCCGCCGTCGAAATATTTCCCAACGACGGTATTAAAATGATCCTCGGCTTTGCCGCGGAGCGAATCGCCAACATCCATGTTCTTTCCCGAAACGCGTAAGGTCATGACTTCTATTTCCTTTTTGTCGTTGTGCGACGTGAGAAGCTCCGAAAGCCGTTCCCAGTTTTTGGAATCACGCCTGCCGCCTACCTTTGTGATATGGGGGGCAACATAGTCGATGCTAGACCTGCGGATATGGCCGGCGCAATGCGCAACTCCCGGTTTTAGTTTGTTTATCGTTTAGACTTAGCCTGAAAATGGCCTTAACTTACGCGGGCAAATCGGCGTCGAGTCAGCGACTCAAGCCATTTGCTGGGCATTCTTCATCTGCCGGCGGCGCATGACCGATGAGGGGATGTTCATCCTCTCGCGATATTTGGCCACGGTGCGGCGAGCAACATCAATGCCCTGCTCCGCCTTGAGCATATCGGCGATGGTGTCATCGCTAAGCACGGCAGTGACCACTTCGGCGTCAATGAGCTGTTTGATGCGGTGTCGCACCGCCTCGGCAGAGTGGTCGCCGCCGCCATCACTGGAGGCGATGGCCGTGGTGAAAAAATACTTCATTTCAAAGAAACCGCGGGGGGTGGCCATATATTTGTTGGCCGTAACCCGGCTGACGGTGGATTCGTGCATGTCAATGGTTTCGGCCACCATGCGCAGGGTCATTGGCTTGAGATGGGCAACGCCATGCGTCAGGAAATCGTCCTGCTGGTGGACAATCTCGGCGGAGACCTTCAATATGGTCTGGGCACGCTGATTCAGGCTCTTGGTGAGCCAATTGGCAGTGGCCAGGCAATCGGACAGAAAGGCCTTCTCGCCCGGCGCGCGGGCCTTTTTGGTCACCGTAGCATAGTAGACCCGATTGACCAGCACGCGGGGCAGCACTTCGGTATTGAGCTCGATCTGCCAAGCGCCGTCAGGCCCCCGTCGCACAAAAACATCAGGAATGACGGTTTCGACCGGGCCGCTGTCAAAGGCCAGGCCGGGGCGCGGGTCTAGCTTGCGCAGCTCGGCCAGCATATCGACCAGATCCTCGCGGTCACAGCCAATGGTGCGCATCAGCCCAGCCATATCGTGCTCAGTGAGCATCACCAGATTGTCCAGCAGGGTCAGCATCATGGGATCAAGCCGATCGCGTTCGCGCAGCTGGATGGCGAGGCATTCAGGGACGGTGCGAGCGAAGACGCCCACTGGATCGCAACCCTGCAGGGCCTCGAGCACGGCTTCGATATCGGCCAGCTCGGCGCCCAGCAGATCAGCCAGGACCTGCAGGTCGGCGGTGAGATAGCCGGCCTCACTGAGGCCGTCGATCAGATAGCGGGCGATTAGCCGATCGGCCGGGGTACGCAGGATCAGATTAGACTGGGCCTTAAGATGCTCGCTCAGGACTGGGCGCGAGGCGACGAACTGATCAATATCGGGTGCTTCGCCGCCCTCGCTGGCGCCATTGTGGTCCAGCCGGCTGGCGGGATTGAGCTGATCCTGCGCGGTCTGGTCGGGAAAGACATTTTCCACGACCGTATCGTAGCTGTCGGCGATGGAATTGGCATCCTGGATGGGGTCGCCCCGATCGACGGTATCTTCGTAGGCGGTGATTTCGGTGGAGCGCTCGAGCATTGGATTACGCAGAAGCTCGTCCTCGACGAAATTGTCGAGTTCAAGATGGCTGAGCTGCAACAGACGGATGGACTGCATCAGTTGCGGCGTCAGCGTCAGGCTTTGGGCCTGACGGAATTCAAGACGCGGCGAAAGTGCCATACAAGCCAGACCTTTAGCGCAAATTCAGGCCGAAACTGGCCGATTTCTAGGGCAGACTATGACTCATAATTGCGCTACAGGCAAGCAGCGAGCCCGCAAGAGGGCAAATTTCGTGCCAAGTTTGGCCGCCTGACCGCGGGGTCAGATTTCGAAATTCTCGCCGAGATAGACACGGCGGGCATCGGGATCGGCGCTGATGGTTTCCGGACACCCCTGAATCATCACCTTGCCACCGTGAATGACATAGGCGCGGTCGACCAGGCCCAAGGTCTCGCGCACCGCATGGTCAGTGATCAGCACGCCAATGCCACGCTGGGTGAGCTGGCGCACTAGTCCCTTGACCTCGGCCACCGCGATAGGATCAACCCCGGCAAAGGGCTCGTCGAGCAGCATGAAGGCGGGATCGGCAGCGAGGGCGCGAGCGAGTTCCACGCGACGGCGTTCGCCGCCTGACAGAGCCAGCGCATTGGATTTGGCCAGATGCTCGATGGAAAATTCGGAGAGCAGCGAAGCCAGCCGTGCTTTGCGCGCAGCCTTGTTGCTGATGTGGTTCTCCAGAACCGCCATGATATTGCCGCTGACCGTCAGGCCGCGAAAGATCGATGGTTCCTGGGGCAGATAGCCGATGCCGAGCTGGCCGCGCTGGAACAGGGGCAGATGGGTGATGGCGCGGCCATCGAGCTGGATGGAACCGGCATCGGGTTTGACCAGACCCATGATCATAGTAAAAACCGTCGTCTTGCCGGCGCCATTGGGGCCCAGAAGGCCAACGGCTTCGCCACGGCGGACGGCAATGGACACATCGCGCACAACCACGCGCTTGCCAAAGCTCTTAGCCAGATTATGGGCGACCAGCCATCCGATCTGGTCAAGGCGCGGCTTGGTCCGCAGATCGGCGCTGGGTATCATTGTGAGGTGAATATGCCGGTAACCCGGCCCTTCTGACTGCTGATGAAAGTTGAAACATTGGCCTCAAGATTGACCACCAGTTCATCGGCATTGACGGTGCCGTCATCATTGACGACCACGACATTGCCGGTCAGGTGCAGCAATTGATCTCCCGGGGTAAATATGGCACGCCGGCCGGTAGCGGTCTGATCAATGGTCTGCAGTCTGACGTCGTCCGTAGCTTCAAACGTCTTGATATCGGTGGTGCCGCCCGCGCCATAGGTGACCTCTACCTTGGGCGCCCAGACAGTAACGGTGGGATGAACCACCACGACATTGCCAGTAAACACAGCCGTATTGGTGGCCTCATCAAGCGTTAACAGGTCAGCCGTGATGTTGACCCTTTGCTGGGCAAAGGCCGGGGCGGCCGCAAGAGCCAGCGGAAGGAACGCAAACAGGCGCAGCATCATGGTTTCTTGGATCCTGGCGTGGATGGCATAGTGACGTTGACACGCGAAAATGTCCAGACGGTGTTATCGACATCATAGGCCATGCCGACGCCGTCAAGGGTTGTGCCATTGGCATAGTCAATATGGACCGAGCCACGGCCGACCAGGTTCTGAGCGGCGTAGTCGAAAACCGAATCCAGGATAGTGCCTGAGGTGCCGGAGGATTCCTCGACCACCGCGACGCCTGGGATGGTCACGGTCTCGATGCCGGTATCGAGCATGGCGTTCACCGCATTGATCTGAGTCACCAGCCCAGTGGTGCGCCGCATGGTCAGTGCCGCTTCGGTCAAGGCGACCTGGTCGGCCGCATCGATGGCGGCCTTGGCCGATTTGGCCCAGACGCGATAGGTGGTGCCATTGTCGAGCACACCGGAATATTCCGGCGCTTCAATGGTAACAGCCTCGCGCGACACAGCGATGCGCCCGACGGCAAAATGGCCGGTCAGGCTGGATAGGTAAATCTGCCCGAGCAGCGAGGCCAGAACCAGAACCCCCAGTGCCGGCACGCCGATGCGCAGAATGGCGACCAGGCGATTGCGACCCTGCAGACGTCTATAGGTGACTGCGCGCTGCGCGGCATCGGCCTGGAGATTGTTGGCCAGCATATCCATCAGCTATGGGCGAAAATGTCGGTTTCGTCCCACCCCAAAAGATCGAGCTCCCAGCGCGTCTTAAGGAAGTCAAAGCACGCCCTGGCGATCTCGGTGCGGCCTTCGCGGACCAGCATGCGGTCGAGATGGCGCCTGAGATCGTGCAGATGCAGCACGTCGGACGCGGCATATTCGAGCTGGGCATCATTGAGCTTGTCGCTTCCCCAATCTGAACTCTGTTGCTGCTTGGACAGATCCACGCCGAGCAATTCGCGGCTGATGTCCTTCAGGCCATGGCGATCGGTATAGGTGCGCACCAGCTTGGAGGCGATCTTGGTGCAGTAGATCGGGCTGGTGACGACATCGAAGCGATTTTTGAGCACAGCCGCGTCAAAGCGAGCATAGTGAAAGATCTTGGTGATCTTGGGATCGCCAAGCAGCTTGACCAGATTGGGCGCGGCGCTGGCGTCCTGGGGAATCTGGATGATATCAGCACTGCCATCGCCCGGCGAGAGCTGGACGACACAGAGCCGGTCGCGATGAGGCAGCAGCCCCATGGTCTCTGTATCGATCGCCACTTCGCGACCATCATAGTTGGACAGGTTGGGCAGGTCGCCGCGGTGCAGTCGGATCGCCATGAAAGTCCTCGCAAGATAGATTTTGACCGTGATGCCACAGCATCAAGACATTGGAAAGGCTCGGCCCGATAATGGAGAGCACCGCCAGACCTAATCCGGCTACCTGTTCCGGCTGCGAGCGAACAGGGAAATGTTCAAGCCCAGAATGAGGGCTATGAGCAGTGGCCAATAGCGCAGACTGGTGAATGGGGTAGCGGCAAGCCGCTCATCGGGATGAACATCGAGCGCAGCCATTTGCAGCGGCAGCAATTGCGCTGTGATGCGACCAAGCGGGTCGGTGGCAAAGGTCAGGCCGGAATTGGCGGCGCGGATCAGGCTCGTACCCTCCTCAACCGCCCGAACGCGGGCGTGATGGGCATGCTGTGCCGGGCCGATGGAGTAGTCGAACCAAGCGTCATTGGTGATGTTGAACAGATATTGGGCATTGTCGGTATCGCCCAGATCGCCGGAGAACAAAATTTCGTAGCAGATCAACGCCAGCAGCGACGGCGAATTGGGCGGGCTGATCAGACGGCGGCGGGCATCGCCGTGGCTCCAGCCCTCGGCGCCCGGCACGAACTGCTTGATGCCCAGACTAGCAAAAAACGGACCAAAGGGCAGGAATTCACCAAACGGCACCAGATGAGATTTGTCATAGCTGGCGATGACTTCGCCATTGGTATCGATGGCCAGAATGGCATTGAAGGGAGATCCGGACGGTGTGGTGGAGCCGGGCTCATATTGCAGGCGCGGCACCCCGGCCAGCAAGACGGTGCGCTCGGGCAGCAGGAGGGCGATGCGGGCCAGCGCTTCGGGATAGGTGGACAGATAGAAAGGCAGGCTGGATTCGGGCCAGACCAGCAGGTCGATATCAGCCAGGCCCAGATCGGCCGGGTCCATGCGCATATCGCTGAGCAGCAGCAGGCGGTCAATCACGGCGACAGGATCGGCGGTGTTCCAGTCGGCATGTTCATAGATCAGTGGCTGCACCAGCCGCATGGCGATATCAGTGCGCGGCGTGGCCACGGTGTTGACCAGGCGACTGTGGCCATAGCCGAACTGGGCCGCGATGACCGCAATGGCGGTGAAGAAAGGCAAGAGGCGCCGGCTGAGACTGCGCTCATCGGCGGGCCAGATCAGCGCTGGCGTCATGGCCAGCAACGCCGCAACCAGGGTCAGCCCGTAAATGCCGATGACGGCGGTGAGCTGCATCATCTCGTCATTGGGAGTCAGCGCATAACCGAGCAGATCGAAGGGGAAACCGGTCAGCACGTGGCCACGAGCCCATTCGGCGATGGTGACAAAGGTCGCCAGGGTAACGATGCGCCAGGGGCCGTTCGACCAGAACAGATGCGCCAGCGCACTGGCCAGACCCCAGAACAGAGCTATCAGAGCGGCGAGCGCCAGAATAGCAAAAGGCATGATGGCCAGCATGACGCCGCTATCGACGAAAAACGCCGCGCCTAGCCAATGGAAGGCGACGATAAAATAGCCCCAGCTAAAGGCAAAACCGATGGCAAAGGCCGGACCAAAAATGCGCCGCCAGCCGCGCCGGGTCTCGGCCCCGTCCAGGCACCAGATCCAGATCGGAAAGGCGACAAACAGGGCCGGCAGGACAAAGAGCGGCGGGACGGACAGACCGGCCAGGACGCCAGCAGCGAGCAACAGCAGAAAACGGCGCCAGCCATGGCTGAGCATGGCGATTTCGGCGAGCCAGGTCATTTGGGTTTACTCAACGAATCAAAGCGCATGTGGGCAAGCTGGCTGGTGCGACACTGAGCGTCAAGATGAGCGGCCAGAGGCGCGCCAGCGCTGCGGCTTTCGCATTGCAAAAGCCAATGTGAGTCTCAAATAACGCCCCAATATCGAGCCAAAGATAAGCCAAACCGATGGATCTAAACCAAATTAAGAACTCTTGACCGGATCG
>JALBVE010000026.1 GCA_025050575.1 Candidatus Devosia symbiotica | reverse complement strand
CGCTAATCCTGCCGGCCTATGGCGTCTCGATAGGGTCGATCAATATGCTGTCCGCAGCCTTTGACGGGTTGTTCTATCTGCCGGAATTGGAAGTCACCATACTGGGCAAGGACCGGATCTATCCGGTGAGTCCAAAACGGCTGATCAGCAGATGATCAACGCTTGAAAAGCGCCCCGCCGAGCCAGCCAGTGAACAAGGCCAGGATGACGCAAATCACGCCATAGAGCAGCGGACTCTGCACCGCCGCCAGGGCGATAAAACGCTCAAAGCCAATCTTACGAACCGAAAAGCCTTCGGACTTCCGGGCAATGATGTTGCCGTCCTTAAACAAAAAAGTTAGGGCGATATAGGGGCCAGGCGGTGCGTTGCTGGGCAGTGTCAGCCGAGCTGAATAGAAATTGTCGGACAGGAAATTGACGCCATTTTCCTGCATGCCGAACAGGCCATCCTTGCTCATCAGGCGCATCAGCTCGCGGCTGAAGATCTCGGTTTTCCACCAATCGCCGGTGCTGGACGCCAAGGTATAGGATTCGGGCAGAATGCCGCTGGTCGTCAGCGTGGTGACATCGGCGATGTCACTCAGCCGGGAACTGGACAGCACATGGAGATAGCTAGGAAAATTGTAGAATTCAACCTTATCGGTATTGAGCCAGATGCCGAAATTGTGGGTCTTTTCGCGGGCCACGCGGTTTTGCGTCGGACCGAGCACGACAATCACGACATGGAAGGGGCCGCTGACGAATTTTTGATCAGAACCGGCGTCTGGCGCTACGGACCCAAAAAACGTCATCCGCTCGCCGGCAAAGCTCGATGTGATCTCGATGCTGTCATTGGATAGCTGGGAGACCAACCGTTCGGCACTGGCAGGTGCAACCAACAGCATGGCAAGCAGCAATGGTCCCAACAGCCGGATCATCTGGCAGCTCCCAATGCAGCGATGCTGAAGACATCGGCCGGCGCCACGATCAGGGATAAGCCGAAGCGGATGGCAACGGCCAACATCAGCAGGGCTAGCAGGCCGCGCAATTGCTCGCCACGCAATTGTTTGCCCACTGAAGCGCCAAATTGAGCGCCCACCGTGCCGCCAACCATCAGGCAGAAGGCGAGCAGGATATCGACGCTCTGGCTCTGCACGGCGTGCAGGATGGTGATCGCGGCCATCATGGCCACAACCTGAGCGAGCGAAGTGCCGATCGCCACGCTGCCGGGCACGCGCAACAGATAGACCAATGCCGGCACCATGATGAATCCGCCGCCCACGCTCAGCAATGAACCCACAAAGCCGATGAACAGCCCGATGGAGAGCACGGGCAGTACGCTGATGTAGAGGCGCGATTTCTTAAATCGAACACGCAGCGGCAGACCGTGAATCCAGTTGTGCTGGTTGGGCAGCCGCTCGCGCACCACCACGCCCTTGCGCGACTTGAGCAATGAGCAGGTGGATTCGACCAGCATGAGGGAGCCAACCGACCCCAGCAGCACCAGGAAACCCACGGAAATAACGACATCGAGCTGACCGGCATCACGCAGCCAATCGAACGCTTCTACGCCACCAACAGCACCAAGAATGCCAGAGAGCATCAGGTAAAGCGCGAGATGGAGATCCACGCCGCCGCGGCGATAGTGCCCAAGCGCGCCCGACGTCGAAGCGGCGAGAATCTGTCCGGCAACCGAAGCGACGGCCACTGAGGCGGGCACACCCGAGAAGATCAGCAAAGGTGTCAGCAGAAATCCGCCGCCGATACCAAACAGGCCTGACAGGAATCCGACAGCCCCCCCGATCCCCACAAGAAAGAAGAGGTTTACGGAAAGCTCGGCGATCGGCAGGTAGATCTGCAAGACCTTAGTTCCGTTCGAAATTGCTTAGGTTGGACACACCTTACAGGATCGTCCGTCAACAATGAGTCAAAGCCCTCGCCTTTCAACCGCGGGTGACTTATTATTTTCGGGCTTTAAGATGACGTATGCGCGGTGTCAAACCAAAGTTTGATGTCAGACTGGATGACTGCCCAACACCGCCAGCAAACGGGGGTTGACCCCGCCCGTTTCGCTCATGCCTGTGCCACGTTCAAACGCGCGGATTGCCTCGGCGGTCTTGGGACCGGCCAGGCCGTCGGGCGCGCCGATGTCGAAACCAAGCTTGCCCAGCGCCAGCTGCACTTTGGCGATCACGTCGCGGGAGGTAATCGCTTCGCCGGGCGAGAATTTGTCTGACCAGGTCCCGATTGGCGCAAAGTTGGCGGCCAGATCGATGGGCGAGGCCTTCCAGGCGACAACTTCGGCACCAACCCGGCTGATCGCGTCGATGCTCAGGGATTTGGCGATGCCTTCGCGCGCCTCGGCGGCGTCGGCATCGCCGCCGAGAGCGGCCAAAGCGAGCCATTTGTAGGATTGCTCGAAGTCCTGCTGCACGCCCAGGCCACGTGCGTAAAGCATGCCAAGGTTGAACTGGCTGCCAGTCATACCCTGCGAGGCGGCCCGCTCGAACCATTCTGCGGCCGTTTCAAGGGCCTGCTCGCCTATCTGGCCACCAGCATAGAGAGCGGCCAGATTGTGCATGGCCATGCGATTGTGGGCTTCGGCGGCGCGTTGATACCAGAGCCTGGCGACTTCGAGATCCTTGTCGACGCCGGTTCCAATTTCGTACAAATTGCCCAAGCGATATTGTGCCGGCGCAAAGCCATGCGCGGCCGCACGCTCGTACCAGACAGCGGCCTGACTGTAATCCTGTTCAATCGCGCGACCTTCACTGAAGATCGCCGCGACTTCAAACTGCGCCCTGGCGTCACCATTGGCCGCAGCCTGACGCAGTTCCAGGGGACCAACGGCCTCAGGCAGCAGGTCAAAGGTCCTAGTAGCCATTTTCTGCCCGGGAATGCTGCGGGTGACGTCAGAGGCATCCAGCGGCACCGCGCTGGATGCAAATGTGGTGCCGTTGCCGCGTGCATTCGCCAGCAGAGTTGGTGGCATCGGCATCGTCGGCGTGGCGGACCTAGTAAAACTGGAGACGTTTGGATTAATCGACGCGGTCACAGTATCATCAATCATGTCGATAATGCGCGGCTCTGGCTGGACCAGGGAAATGTTCGGCGTGGCGGATGGCGCAGCGGTTTGTGTGGCGTCGACCGCTAGTGCTTCCAGGGTCGGTTGCTGGGGTTGAGCCGGCGCCATGCGCTGCATGACGAGATTAAGCGCCAGCATGGATACTGCGATCAGCGTTGCTGCGAGCAGCGGCGATCGGCGATAGCGGACAAGAAAGCTGGGCTGTGCCTCAGCGTCATCAACTGCGTCCGTCATGGACGGCGCGATGACAGTCTCGAGCTTAGCAGCCTCGGCTTGCTTGGGTGCCTTTGGCGGTTTGGCTGGCTTTTCCGCCCTGACCAGGGGCGCTTGTTTTTTGGCCGCTGGTGCAGCCGATTTGTCAAGCATGAAGCGCGACAGGGCACGACCAATCACCGAGTCGCCGGTGATATCGGGCGCAGCTGCTTCGGCGCGGGCACGTTGCGCGCGACGTGCCGCGGCAACAAATGTGCTAGTGCTGTTCTGACTGGTCTGCGCTTCGACTTGCGAAACGGTTGAAGGGATCGGCTGGAAGCTGTCGGCGGCAGGCTGCGCGAAACTCGACTGTGGCCGCGGTGGACGCTCGGCTATGCCGGGCTCGAAAGCACGGCGTTCGGTTTGCGTCAGCGCAGCGTACACCGATGCGACGGCAGTTTTGGTTGTAATGACCGGTTCGGGGGCAACAAAGGATGGCGGCATTGCCCTAACCTTGGCCGCCAGTGCGGCGCTGACCGGCCCCTGTCCCTTGAAGCCGGAGTCAATCAGAGGGACATCATCGCCCGGATTGGTGGGCATGGAGTCACTCTCGGCGTCCGGGTTGCCCAGGGCCGCTAGCATGGCTTCGAGTCGTTCATCACGGCTTTCGTCGGACATTTCGGGTGCCGGGGCCGGTGGAGTAGGACATGCCGCTGGGGCTACCGTGAGGGTCGAGGCGGACTTTGCCGGACTGGTTGCCGGGGCTGTAGGCTGGGCGGCCGCAGCGCGATTGCTCAGCGCCGTCATGCGCCGCTCCAGGGCGCTCATGCTATCGCGGCTGACGCTGTCGGTCGTCGGGCCGGGTGCCGAATTGGCGACTGCCTGCGAGGTCCTTTCGGCGATCAGAGTAGCCATCACCTCAATATCGGCTCCATCCTTCGGAGCGGCAGACAGCTTTGCCAGGCTGTTGAGCTGCGTGCCAATTTCATGCATGCGCCGCATCAGCAATTTGAGCTGATCTTCGACCTGGATCGAGCCGGGCGCCACCCGCTCGGACAACGCCTCGATCTGGCTTTCGATGCGGTTAAAGCGCGGCTCCATGCCCGCCATAACCGCTTCGCGTAGTGCCGAAACATCCTGTTTGAGGCTCGCAACATCACCATTGGCAGCCTGGAAATCGCCGATGCGGGCGGCCAGCGCATCGACCTTGCTAACCAGCGCCCCGGGCGCCGTTTCGCGATTTTTCATTGCTTGGGTGAAGGCAGCCATTTCCGCGGTCAGGCGCTCGAAATCACCCGAGGACAGCGGGACGTTCTTTTCGATCGAGTCAATGCGATCGTAGACATTGCGGACGCCGGTCTCAATCGCGCGTATGGCAGGCGCCAGAGTTGCAACGTCCTGAGTTGCCGGCGCGGCAGCAAGTCGATCCTCGCGGATGACTTCGCGCTCCATCTGCTGGGCCTGCAGTTCGGCAAGCTTGGCTACCGTGCCAGAGACATCGTCCAGGCGCTTATTGATCGCACTCAGATCAGCCTTGGAGTCCTTTTCGATCAGAGCAGCCAATGCGGCGATCTGGGATTCAAGGCGCTTGACCTGGCCGGTCTCGCCAACCGCACTAGCCAGCAGTTCGACCACGTGGGTGAGCTGCTCAACCTGGCCAGCTACTTCGTCAACGCTGTCATTGCCGACGCGCTGGAGCTTCAATTTACTTTCGAGCTGCTCAAGGCGAGCTGACAGGCCGCCGACAAGCCTGCTGAGCTCACGGAATTCAGGCATATCAGTAACATGGCGACCCAGAGCAGCTGCGTTGCCCGATATTTGCCGGCCGCGAATCTCAGCTATGGCACTCCTTAGGGCGTCCTGCGCATCCTCGATGCGGCTAGCTTCATCGCGATCGCTGAACCGGTTGACCGCACGCTTGACAGTGCGCATGGCTTCGCGGCGGTGGGTGGCGGGCTCGGGACCAACGACCTGGTCACGCAGATTGCGGACGCGTTCAGTCAAATCATCCAGGGCTGGCTCGGCCCGATCAACACGCGAATATCGATTTTCGACCTGATAGAGCAGGGCAACAAGCTCGCCGCGCAGCGCCTGCCACTCGCCCAGCTGCAGATCACTCGCGCGGTCGGACATATCATGAAATGAGTGCGCGCGGATCATAAACGGTACCTGTCATGAAAAGACGCCCCCCTTCCGCGATTCAACACGAAGGCATGACGGTTACTCTTGAGAAGACATGGTAAAGAACCCGTTAAGCATTGCTGGATTATGCCTGTTCAGGCGCCCAAGAGAGCTTATTTTCTCGGGGGTTATGGCTATAGGATGACTATGCATCTGAATTGTCCGCATTGGGAGGCTAACGCCATCATGACACGCCGCCGCATCATCATTGTCGATGACCATCCGCTTTTCCGCGCTGCCTTGCGTCAGACTCTATCGGGTGGTGACGCCACGGTGACGGTCGAGGAAGCGGGTGATCTTGCTGGCTTGAGTGCCGCCCTCGTCGCTGACCGCGACTGCGATCTGGTGTTGCTGGATCTCAATATGCCGGGTGTACGTGGCTTTTCGGGGTTATTGCTGCTGCGCGCCCAATATCCCGATATTCCGGTAATGATCATCTCGGCGGTGAAGGACAGCACGGTGGTGCGCCGCGCGTTCGAACTGGACGCCGCGGGCTATCTGCACAAATCGGTTGGCCCGACAGAAATCCGCCGCGCCATTGAGACGGTATTGTCGGGCGAAGTATTTGTGCCTGAGGGAACAATGCTGAGCGGCGATGACGACCATACCGCTCTGATGCGTCGCCTCTCGACGCTGACGCCGCAGCAGGTGCGAGTGTTGATGATGCTCAGCGACGGCCTAATGAACAAACAGATCGCCTATGAGCTGACTATTTCGGAGGCGACGGTCAAAGCCCATGTTTCGGCTATCCTGCAGAAGCTGGACGTTGATAGTCGCACCCAGGCCGTGATTGCCGCCGCCCGGATCGAAGATGGTCAGTTCGAGGCGCTGTTTTCGACCGAGCCAAAAAAGCCCTAGGACTCGGGCTCGCCGACGGCCCATTGGGCCGTTCTGCTGCCTACCAGCTGGGCGATGTTGGTTTTGGCCTGCGCATGCACCGCAGCCACAAAGCCGCGCTTGATAGTATCAAGCAGGTCCAAGCCGCCGAACACCAGGGCCGAATAGAGCTGGACTGCATTAGCACCGGCTTCGAACTTGGCCAGCGCCGATTGCGGCGAGTGAATGCCACCAACGCCAATGATCGGCAAATCGCCGACGCGCTGCCGCATCTGGGCGAGCTTCTGGGTTGAAAGATCAAATAGAGGCTTGCCTGAAAGGCCACCGATTTCAGCAGCATTTTCGAGCCCGATGACGCTATCGCGGGCAATTGTGGTGTTTGAGATGATCAAACCGTCGAGATCGGTGGCAAGTACCACTTTAGCAATCACGTCGAGTGCGGCTTTATCCAGATCAGGGGCAATCTTGAGGAAGACCGGCACGCGGGTCCTGGCCTTGGCGCGCGCCGCCAGAAGTTCACCAAGCAAACGGCGGAGGGCCTCATCGGCCTGCAGATTGCGCAGACCGGAGGTGTTGGGCGAGGAAATATTGACCGTAAGGTAATCGGCCAGATCGGCGAATTTCTGCACGCCGATCACATAGTCGGCGACGAAATCTTCACTGTCCTTGTTGGCGCCGATATTGACGCCAAGCGCGGCGGGAAAGTGCAGGCCATTGAGCCGAGCAAACGCCGCGTCGTGGCCGTCATTGTTGAAACCCATGCGATTGATCACGCCCTGGGCGCCAGGAACCCGGAACAGGCGCGGCTTCGCGTTGCCGGCCTGCGATCGCGGGGTAACGGTGCCGATTTCGACCATGCCGAAGCCCATTTGCGCCAATGGACGCGGCACCTCAGCATTCTTGTCAAAACCGGCGGCCATGCCGACAGGGTTTTTCAGATCCAGGCCGCAAAGACTGGTGCGCAGTTCGGGGCCATCAGCGTGGGTCTGTTCTGGCGCCAGACCCAGCCGCAACGCGGCAATGGTGGCGCTATGGGCGGTCTCTGCATCCATCTTGAGTAGCGCTTGCTGAATCAAACCCGACAGGGCCGGAATGCGCAGCAGCGGGGAGAGCGCAGAGAGGATCATCGAACAGCCTCAGGCAACACGCAGGAACCGTCTGCGGCTACGCTGAGCGGTGCTTCCCAGGCAATGGCCGAACTGGGCAGCGGTCCATCATAGAGATGGAGAAATAGGGCACCACCGCGCGAAGCTTCCCAGATCAAGGCATCGCCGAGATCGGCGCTGCGCACAGCCAGCAGCACCAGGTCGGATTGACCGGCAAAGTGCAGGCGCAGAGTTTTGGCCAATTGAGCAGCGCTGGAAAAATGGAGGTAACCGTCCATAGCGTCGACTAGCATGCCAGCAAAAGAAGGTGCCCCGCGCGCTGGTGCGAAGGCGGTTTCTATAGCGATCTTGTAGATGAAATCGGTGGTGCTCATGGGCGCGAACCTAATATGGTGCGCTGGCCGCTTCAAGCGCCCGGGTCCAGGTCTTTAACAGCGACAATGCACGGAGAATATATCTTAGGACTTAATTCCACATTTGAGACAAATGTCCTGTCTGGACACCGCTCATGCTATCACATAGAGCCATTTGAGACGGAATTGATATGCTGGCGCGACGCCACGGTCACTCAGTTTCCGCGCTCGCCAAGCTGGCGGGGCGCTATGTCATGCCATTCAACGTTTCCAAGCGCATCAGCAAGGATGGACATGAGCGCTGGCCTTCAACTGAGAGCATTTCCAAAATCCTGGAAGCCGCTGGGGAGGGATTTGACTCATTAACCTGTCAGGCAGCTGAGCGTTCCCGCAACTCAATGACAATATACTCCACCGCACAGTGCTTCTGCTGGGGCTGGTGCAGGCAGGTAGCGAGGGATTTTTCGACAGCGCTGGGTTTCCTATCGGGCAAGGCTGGAATGAAATCGCCCTACCTAGCCCCGACCAGAGCGGCATCTATGCGCTTGAGGTGCATAGGGACTCCATGGAACCGTTATACCGCGAAGGCGATCGCATCGTGGTCCCTCCAACCGAGCAGGTGCAGCGCGATGATCGCGTGGTGGTCAGAACTCGCGACGGCGAAGTCATCGCCAAAATCCTGGCATGGCAGACAGGGTGTCAGATCGAGCTGCATTCGCTCAATCCGGTCTATGACCCGTGCATCATCGAACTAACGGACATCGAATGGATCGCCTGGATTATCTGGGCCAACCAATAAGCTCTGTCACTGTGGCTACCAGCGCAGACATTTGTGTCTGAGCCGAGATACGCTAGGCTCTATGGCCCGACACCATGGCTGACGAACACCGGACCGAGATCGCGGCATAGCTGGACCGCCCCACGACACTATCAACCTGATCGTCCGATTGGCCGATGGTACAGCGGTCAGTTTTGCCGAGGCTAGTATCCGCCACGACCATATCAACGGTTGTGATACCTCACCTGTCGGCTTCGTCGAAGGCATCTATGTGGCGCCCGAGCATCGCCGTAACGGCCTGGCCCGCAAGTTGGTGGCCCTCATCGAGGACTGGGCCAGAGCGCTCGGATGCAGCGAATGTGCATCCGATGCCGTCCTGGACAATATCGCCATCGCCAGCCATCGCCTGCACATTGCTCTGTGCTTTGATGAAACGGATCGCGTAGTCTATATTCCGCAAATTGTTGGACTAGCGACGGCCGGCGCAGCTGAAACGGGACAAGTTAAAGGGCATCGGTCTCGAGACACTGGACGCGATCTGCGTCTATCTCGATTACCAGCCGGGCGACATTCTTAAATATCTGCCTACCGACCCAATCAACTGAGCAACGAGTCCGTTCGGGCTCCCTGGGTGGCATAGCACATGATCGCGTAGTCCATGCGCCACGCCATTATTGTCTGCGTTACTGGTCGAGCATTTTTCCGGCCAGTGCGTCGGCGATCAGTTGACGAGTCTCGGCGACGCCGAACAAG
Organism: Candidatus Devosia symbiotica; assembly: GCA_025050575.1. Taxonomy (GTDB): domain Bacteria; phylum Pseudomonadota; class Alphaproteobacteria; order Rhizobiales; family Devosiaceae; genus Devosia; species Devosia symbiotica. Next base: position 18,890 of record JALBVE010000026.1, on the reverse strand, counting down.
GCGATGAACGAACCAAAGCGTGGCCCCTGATCTTCACCCAGCAAGACCTGATAGATGGCCTTGAACCAGTCGCGCAATGGTTCGAACTGATGAGTCTTGCCGACCTCATAGACCAGATTCTGCAGCTCGGTGGCATGCACAGAACCTTCATGTGCATCGAGCTGATCGTGCAGATCTTGTAGTGCCGAGCGTTCCTGTTCGGTGGGCATCCGATAGACCTTGAACGGCTTCACCTTGTCGTTAAAATAGCGCACCGCGTAGCCCGCCAGGCGGTCGATCTCGGGGTGCGTCTGGGCTGTAGCGCCATGCAGATAGCGCGAAATGAAACCCCAGAGCACCTTGGTGTCCTGCGCGTTAGCGGTGGCCACCAGATTGAGCAGCAATGCAAAGCTCAGCGGCACCGATGGATTTGGCACGGCGCCGTAGTGCACGTGAAATACTGGGTTTTCTAAGCGCGTGGCGACATCTTGGGTCTGATAGTCGTCGATGAAGCTGTAATACTCATCGACCGCCCGCGGGATGATGTCGAAATGCAGCCGCTTGGCCGTGCGTGGCTTCCGGAACATGTAGAGCCCCAGGCTTTCATTGCCGGCATAGGTCAGCCACTCGTCAATGGTCAGCCCATTGCCCTTGGACTTCGATATCTTCTGGCCCTCGGAATCGAGGAACAGCTCATAGACATAATGCTCGGGTGGCTTGCCACCGAGAATGGCGCAGATCTTGTCGTAGATCGGCGCATTGGTCTGGTGATCCTTGCCGAACATTTCAAAATCGACATCCAGAGCCGCCCAGCGCATGCCGAAATCTGGCTTCCACTGCATCTTCACATAGCCGCCGGTAACAGACAGCGTGGTATCGCTGCCGTCTTCATCGGCAAAGGTAATCGTGCCGTCCTTAGCGTTAACCTCCTTCATCGGCACATAGAGCACGCGCCCGCTGATCGGGGAGATCGGCAGGAAGGGGCTATAGGTCGCCTGTCGCTCTGCGCCCAGGGAGGGGAGCATCACCTTCATGATGTCGTCATAGCGCTCGGCCGCGCGCAGCAGCACCGCGTCGAACTTGCCGGACTTGTAATAGTCGGTGGCGCTGGCGAATTCGTAGTTGAAGCCGAACGTGTCGAGGAAGCGGCGCAGCATGGCGTTGTTGTGATCGCCGAAGCTAGCATATTCATTGGTCCAGGGATCGGGGACTGCGCTGAGCGGCTTCTGCAGGTGCAGCTCTATCGCCTCCCTGGACGGCACATTCTCGGGGATCTTGCGCACCCCGTCCATGTCGTCTGAAAAGCAGATCAGGCGCGTCGGAACTTCGTCGCGCGTCAGCAGCCGGAACGCCGTGCGCACCATGGTGGTGCGGGCCACTTCGCCAAAGGTGCCGAGATGGGGTAGACCCGACGGGCCATAGCCGGTTTCGAACACGGCTTCGCTCTTGCCGGTTTTTTCCAGCCGTTTAACCAGTTTGCGAGCTTCCTCAAACGGCCAGGCGTGAGCAGTCTGGGCAGCGTCAAAAAACGCAGGATCGAGTATGGGCAACGGAGCGGGCGACAAAGGGCAAGCCTTTCGAGATGAGAAAAGACGGGTTGTGTTGCATTCCTGCGCAATGGCGTCAACGATTTCAGTGGACGCCAGGCTTGTTCAGTGGACGCCACGCTTGCCAAGCCCGCCCGACGCGCCTAGCTATCGCTTGCAGATGCCAGACTTGGAATGATCAATGCCCAATAGCGTCCATGACGCTCTGATCCACCCGATGATCGTTGCTGCCTCCTTGGACAGCCAGATAAGTGAAAAGGAAACGGTGCGCATCCAAGGCCTGATCGGCCGGCTGCCAATATTCCCGGCTTTCGATCCCAGTCGCTTGACTGCGGTGGCCAATGTCTGCGCCGACAAGCTCAATGGCCCCGGCGGACCCGACCAGGTTATCGATGACGCCATCGCTGCCCTGCTGCCCAAGCTGCAGGACGCTGCCTATGCGGTGGCCGTCGACGTGACCTCGGTTGATCTTGCATCTGGCGCAAGAAGAATCTCGGTTCCTCGAAATGCTGCGTGACAAGCTCGATCTGGATCGCCTGACCACCACAGCCATTGAAGCGAGCGCCCGAGCCCGTCACCGGCGCATACTAGACTAGGTCGCTAGTTCGAATTCATCGAGCAGCGACAAAAGCGCCGGCAGTTTTTCTGGCTGAACCCCGCACTCGCATATTTGTTGGCGAGCGCCAGGCTCGAATAGCCGTGAATGAGCGACCACACCTGGTATCGCGTCACCTCGGCGGGTTGCCCCTCAGTCACAAAGGGTGCGCAGGCCTCTGCCAACACGGCATGGGCGGCGGCGCTGGCGCTCATCAACCAAACAGCGCCCGGCTGGCCACGATGTGATCGCCGTTGCGAATCTGGCTCATCACCGCTTGGATGACGACAGCCATGCCGGTGGCGAAGCCACGGGCCGCCTCGGCGTCCTCAAGCAGCGGCGCCATGCGGTTCTGGAATACGTCAACGGTTGGATTGGCAAAGCGGGAATAGTTATGCGCGCTCGGAATTTCGCCCTTGAACAGACGCTCGGCGTGGTCGGATCTGGGATAGCTATAATCCGAGATCAGAAACAGGGCTTCGCTGGTCTCGTTGAACTCGGAGCGATGTATGCCGCCATGAGCCAACTGGGTTTCTGCCGACCAACGGCTTGGGTCGTTAAGGGGATTGTTGGCTTTGCTCATGGTCGTACTTTCAAAACAAAAAAACCGGTTCGCTAACAGGCGACCGGTTCCCAACCGGTCTTTTAGCTATTTGTTTAAAGTGGCTGCAAGCGACCGGCCAAATCACCACTGGGTTGTGATCTAACCCCAATTGGCTGTTGGCGTCAATTGCAGGGATTGCTAGGAACAGCCAAGGCACCGGGAAACACAAGAGCATGGACAAGCAACAGAGCTGGCCGCAGGGCGTGTTTCCGGCCAGGTTGATTGAGGCGCTGCACCAGCAGGGATCGATTGCCGCCGGCCGCGCTTTCGATAGCGATCAGGTGCAACCGGCAAGTCTGGATCTGCGCCTGGGTGATGTTGCCTTTCGGGTACGGTCCAGCTTTTTGCCCGGTCCCAGCCACTCGATGGCAGAGCGTATCGAGGCACTCAAGCTGCATGAGATCGATCTGACGCGCGGCGGCGTGCTTGAGCGCGGCTGCGTCTATCTAGTGCCGCTGCAGGAAAGCCTGGAATTACCCGACATGGTCAGTGCTTCGGCCAATCCAAAAAGTTCCACGGGGCGGCTCGATGTATTCACCCGCGTTATCGGCGACCGGGCGCGCGGCTTTGATCAGATGCCCAAGGGCTATCAGGGCCCGCTCTATCTCGAAATCAGCCCCCGCACTTTTCCTATTCTGGTCCGCACTGGGTCGCGCCTGAGCCAGATGCGGTTCTGCTGTGGCGATAGCCGCCTGACGGTGGCCGAGCACCGGGCACTGCACGCTAGTGACACGCTGGTGTTCGACAATGACGTGCCGGTGGGTGAGGGTGTCGCCCTGTCGATTGACCTCAAGGGTGTCGGTCGCAATGGGCTAGTGGGTTTCCGATCTAAGCGACACGCGGCTGTAGTCGATGTCGACAAGAAGGCGATCCTTGACATACACGATTTCTGGGATCCGCTATACAGTCGCGGCCGCGAAGAACTGATCCTTGACCCGGACGAATTCTATATCCTGGTCAGCGACGAGGCGGTGCATGTGCCGCCCACCCACGCTGCCGAGATGATGCCGTTTGATCCGCTGGTCGGTGAGTTCCGCGTGCATTACGCCGGCTTCTTCGACCCAGGCTTTGGCCATTCTTCTGCCGGGGGCACCGGCAGTCGTGCTGTGCTTGAAGTGCGCAGTCGCGAAGTGCCGTTCCTGCTCGGCCACGGTCAGACCATTGGCCGGCTGATCTATGAACGGCTCGCCGAAAAGCCCGATCGCCTTTACGGCTCAGCGCTCGGCTCCAATTATCAGGCCCAGACGCTCAAGCTGTCCAAGCACTTTAAACCCTATAGCGAGTAGGCTAGGTATCCTGCCGCTAGAGCGGCTCATCGGCAAAGTGCCTTCGTTGCGAAAACAGCTCCGCAGATAATTGAGAAACACCTCTAGTGGCGCTGTCATTTCGTCGGCCAGAACCTTGAGGCCGACTCTGTCTTCGCCAGGTGGCCATGTCCGGTTCATATCGTCGAGCAGAATCAGGCTGGGCCCCAGATACCATTTTGGTCCAATCGTGACAGCCAATCCCTCACGCACGACTGAGCGCAGCAGAGGCGCATTGGATGTTGTATGGACGATGCGGTAGTCCCTGTTGGTTTGAGCCAGCGCCGCTAGGCCTATAGTTCGCCAGTTGCATCTCTCAGACCACAGCGCCAGGGGCAAGCGCGGCTCGAGATGGACGTGGTGATCGGCGCCGCCGATCCAATAGAGGCGGTCGCGCCGCAATATATCCAAATCTTCCAGCTTGGAATTTGCCGAAACAATGACGGAATGGAATCTGTTCAGATCCGCTCGCTCACCCAGTTCGCGTGTGTCAGCGGTCAATACTTCGACCTCTACCTCTACCTCTACCTGCGGATAGCGGTGCGTAAAGCGTTTGAGCACGGGCGTCAGAAATGCCTGAGCATAGTCGTTGGACATGCCGATCTTGATGTCGCCGGTCGCCTCGACTTGCCGAAAAGCGTTCACCGTCTCCTCGTTTAGCCGTACGATAGACTTGGCATAGTGCAGCAGGCGAAACCCTTCTGGAAATAGAATAGCTCCCCGTGTCAGAAATCGATTATTAAAGCCATAAACATTCGTTTGAGCGATGTTTTCCATGACGACAGGGTACGGATAGTAACACCAAGATGAGGTCCGCCATGCTGATCTAGTATCAGAATCGCCCCCTTCTCCAAGAAAAGCAGCGCATTGGCTGTCACGTCCAGGCGCTGGCAAGCTGGATCGAATCGCGATCGATGGGATGCCGCGAAAAGTCCCGCGGATTACCCAGCGAGCTGGCAGATGCTAAAGACTAGTTGCTCGTTGACCTCGGGCTTGCACAACCTGATGATGGCACGCCCCTTCGACTGTCCTGAAAGAAGAGGTGAGCGAAGCCCGCAGCGCGCCACTTCGCTCACGCATAGCCTGAATCGGGCAGCCCGCTAAGCTGATCCAGTTGCGCGCGGTAGTTTGTCAGCGTCGCGTGGCCGCGCTCGGCGGGCGGCGCAGGCATGGCGATATCGGCGAGAATGCGCGCTGGTCGCCTATCAAGCACGATGGCGCGGTCGGCGAGCCGTGCGGCATCCTCGCTGAGGTGGGAGAGGAAAACCACCGTCTAGCCGGGTGAATAGTTGCTGGATTTCAGTCACCAATACGCGATCGAGCGAAACAAAGGGCTCGTCAAGCAAAAGCAGCCGCGCATTGATCGAGAACGCCCGCGCCAGAGCAACGCGTCGCTGTATGCCGCCCGAAAGCTGATGCGGAAACAATGCGCTAGCTTCACCCAGTCCAATCCGCTCCAGCGTCACTTAGGTAGCGGCTCTGATGATCGCCGGATCGGCGGCCATGATGTTACCAAGGGCATTTAGCCAGGGAAGCGGATGCTGGTCCTGAAAGACGAAGCTGGGGGTTGGCGCGGCATGGCCATTGCGCCGTCAATAGAGATCGCCCCGGCAAAGTCACGATCAATGCCGGCGAGCAATCGCAGGATAGTGGATTTGCCGACGCTCGAGGTGCCCACCAGCGCCACGACACTGGACGGCGCAATGGTCAGCTGCAGGCCTTCGAGCAGCGGCATGGCCGCGTCGGGAAAATTTTTGACGGCGATATCGAGCCTTATGCCTGGACCAGGCGCCATTGCACCACTCGCCGCTCTAGCAGCCGCAAAAAACTAAATTCGAACGCTAGCACGACTAGAATAAACGCCGCCGTATAGGCAAGAATGCCGGTAATGTCGAAGAACTGAAACTAAATGGCGATGCGGTAGCCAACGTCGCCATCGCTGCCGAGTACTTCAAACACCAGCATGATCTTCCAGATCAAAGACAGACTAGTGTGGACCGCTGCCAGCACGAACGGCACCAATTGGGACGCGAAAATCAACTGCAGGCGCCGCCACGCCGATATGCGGAAAACAGCAAGCTGCTGACCGATCACCCGGCCTGCGCCCGCGCACGATGGAGATCATCGGCGGTATCTTGTTGATAGTGACGGCCAGGATCAGCGCCAGATCGGTCAGCCCGAGCCAGATAATAGAGAACGATGGCCACCACGATTGTCGGCAGGTTCAACCCGACAACGAGCTAGCCAGAAAGCAGGCGATCAACCCAGCGCACGCGGCCAAGGGCAATGCCGATGGCGGTGCCCAGCGCCATGGCGGCGACAAAGGTGATACTCGCCCGCAGCAAGGTGCGCCCGAGATCAACCAATAAATGCCCGTTGAGCGCCGCATCCCATATTTCCTAATCCACCGCGATGGACGAGCGAAACAGCCGATGGACAAATACCATCGACAAGGCTTGCCACAGCGTCAGCAACAGGGGCAGCGACAGATAGTCCAGCACACCGCCGGGCCAGTGATGCGAATTCAACCCGATCGATGATCTCCTATCGTGGTCTATTTGCTGTAGTCCCGCCAAAAGGTGTGCGGCGCCAGCGTGTCAGTTGTCGCCAACCAGAGTTATCGCGCAATTGGTTGAACAGGGCCGTATCGTCCGCCGCCCTCATCAAGGTGCGCAGGTCGTTCCAGACGGCGTCATCGCTCAGCAGCAGGCTCTTGGCTTCGAACGCGACCGGTCGCCAGCAATTCATTCACTAGCGGCGGGGCACCATAGTTGACGGTCGCGTCATCGATCAGATTAGCCCCGGTCAGCTTGTTGTAGTAGGCTTGCAGCACCACTCAGCTCTTGTCGACCGGGCCTCCGACCACGGCAATGGTCTTACCCCTTGAGATCGACGATGCTCTCAATCCCCTGTTCGGCGCCAGCATCAGGCCACCAACCGCCAGTGAGTGCGGCACCATGGTGACCGCGTTGTCCTGATGGCGCTGAATGGAGACCCAGACGAAATCGGACAGAATGAGATCGACGTCGCTGGTCTGCAGCGCAGTCTAGCCGGCGCCGTCGAGCTGTGCATCCCCAAGCTGGATAAGGGTAGCTACTTCCCCGGCTTTCTTGAGCCCCGGCGCATGGCCAAGAAGGCGCTAACCGCAGTAATCTAGGAGGCTTATATCCACGGCATCTCCACCTGCTCGGTAGATGATCTGGTCTGGGCCACGGGCATGAGTGGCATCTCCAAGAGCCAGGTCAGCCGATTGTGCGAAGAGATCGACGGCAAGGTAAAGGCGTTCCTTGATCGGCCAATCGAGGGCGACTGGCCCTATTTTTGGATCGACGCAGCATACCTCAAGGTGCGTCGGGGTGACTGCATCGTCTCGGTGGCTACTATACATGGCTATAGGCGTTAATGCCGATGGCCGGCGCGAAGTGCTCGGCATGGAGATCGGCATCTCAGAAGTTGAGCCGATCTGGACCGAGTTCCTGCGCAAGCTGACCTGCCGCAGCCCCCGTGGGGTGAAGCTGATCATCTCCGATACTCACGAAGGTATCAAGGCGGCTGTCACCAAGGTGTTGTGCGCGACCTGGCGAGGTCGTATGCATCTTTCCCAACCAAGGACGCCATCGTCCGGCTCGTGAGCACCATCGTTCTCGAACACAACGATGAATGGGCCGTCCTAGCGCGTCAGATACCATGACGCTGGAATCCGTCGCTCCATTGAGCTGATGATCCCCTCATCAGCTTGTCGGCAGTCCCTGCACGCTGACTAGCCTAGCCAAGCGGGAAATGCGTGATGGCCAAGCCTTAGTTATACCACGCCAAAGGGGCGGGGTTGAGGGGGGTTCGATTCAAAACGGGGTTTTCGGGCCTTGCCGGTTTAAATCCACACGATTTTCACTAAGTATTGGGCAGTGTCATGCGTGATCGAGCGTGCGGCTGATCGAGAACAGGCCCGCTTATTCGGGTCTCACCTCGCAGAAAAACAGTCATGACCGAAGCAAAAACCAGAGACGTCGTCTGCATCAATTATGCGATACGGCTCACAGATGGCACCAGTCATTTTTTGATTCATCAGAGGGACATGAGTCCCTGCAGTTTACGCTTGGCGAAGGCCGGATAATTCCCGGCCTAGACGCCCATATTATTGACATGGCGCCCGGCACCAAGTCGACTGTGACCATTCCCTGTGATCAGGCCTATAGCCTCTATCGTGCCGAAGCCATCCAGACTCTGGAGCACACCAAGATACCGGCCGGTATTAATATTGAGTAGGTACTCAACTGCAGGCGCGGACTGCAGACGGCAATATGTTGCAGATCCACGTGATTGAACTGGATGACGCGATCGTCAAGGTCGATGCCAATTATCCGCTCGCAGGCAAAGATCTAATCTTCGACGTCGAACTGGTCAAAATCGTCAAGGCAGCCTGAGGTCTCATATGGAACAGGCGGGCACCCATTCGGGCACCCGCCTGTCTTTTTCTCAGCGCGATGTGGTGCAGCTAGGCCGCAACTTCCCGACGCGGCAGCGGATAGTCTTCGGCCTCATAAAGGGCTTTGATGGCCAGACCATCAAAGCGGCCGCCACGAACTTCCAGGATAGTGCCACCCAGGCCGGCTTCGGGCAATTCTTCAATGCAGAAGCGAATGGCTTCGGCGGCCCTGGCAAAACGGCGATACTGGGTCTGCTGCGACTTTGCCACCCGGCGGCTGGGAAACAGTTCGGCGGCGGCATTGTAGTTGAACGTCATGACGGCTCCTTGATGGCAAATGCCCGCGAACGGGCCCGGCTTGGCTTGTGCAGCTTCTTGCGCGGCAGCGGATAGTCAGGGCTACGATAGAGCCAGATTATCTTGTCGTTGCTATAGCGCTGGCCGTTCAACTCAAGGCTTGCGCCTTTGAGGCTAACCGGGGCCGCCTCTTCAATTGCGAAGCGGAGGGCTTGGGCTGCGGTACGAAAGGTGCGGGGGCCTTGGGCCACTGCCGCGTGCCAGTCGCTGCCGAGAAAGAGCGCGGCAGGCGCCTGGAAATCAAACTGTGTCATTGTCTCTCATTCGGTCCGGCAATTGGCCGATACCAGTTTACTTGTTGGGCCGCGATACGCTGGCCATGCTTAAATAGCGCGATGCGGGCGCACAATTGGCGGCCAATGGCATCGCGACCGCCCAGCATTATGCTGGGCTATACAACACGCTCGCAAAAATCAGGAAAGCCAACAGTCCGGTATTCCGTCTGTCAGGCAGCTATGATACACTGAAACGTATAATTCCAATATAGGCGCCAACGCGGAAATAAGCAAGTTAGGCGCAGTTTCAGCCTTAATCTGCCCGCTAGCAATATGACAGTTAATATCAATTGGGCTGGTCTCAACTACAAGGACGGTCTGCGTCTAACGGGTGGTGGTCTCGTCCGCGACTATCCCCACGTCGCCAGGATTGATTTTGCCGGCATGGTGCGCCAGGGCAGCGATGATCGCTATGCGACAGGTCAGTCTGTGGTGCTGACCGGCTGGCGTATCGGCGAGTTGCAATGGGGCGGCTACGCCAAACGCGCCCGCGTCAATTCGGCGTGACGCCGCACAGAATGAAGGGCAGCATATTGGTATCGAGCCAGATGCTGCCAGCATTGCCCAGGCTGGCAGCAGCACCGCCATATTTGATCTGCTTGAGCAGCTTGCCCAACACTTTGCCGCCGACGCTGTCGATGGCGGCGGCTCAGCGTGCGGCTTGTCGGGTTAGGCCAGGAATTCATTGCGGTCAGCAATGCTGGTCGCGCCCAGCGCCCTGAGCGCATCGGCGTGTTGTGGGCGGCCCAAGAGAACGGCAACTTCATAGCCCAGCCGGCCCAGTAGGGCCGCAGCGATCGAGCCAACGCCATCAGCGGCACCGGTGACCAGCACCGCGCCGGCATCGGGAGTGAGCTCGGCTGCTTCGAGCCGATTAATCGAAAGCATGGCGGTCAATCCAGCCGTCTCCACGCTCATGGCGTCGCGGGTATTGAGCCCTTCGGGCAGCGGCACTAGCCAGTCTGCTCGGCATCGACAGCATTATGCAACTCTACCAGACCATGGTCGCCGCCTGGCAGCGCATTGCAGAGACCTTTGACATTGCCGCCTATGGCGCACTTGTTCGTGAGATTGGCCTCGAGGAATTTCCTGCGGCTACCGAATATATCCTGATGGGCGAGATTAACGGTCGGGCACTGGTCCGTCCACACCAGCCATAGCGCGCCGCCTGCAGTTCGAACAATTCCGCATAATGGCCTTGGAGCGCCAGGAGCTCTGCATACGTATCTGCTTCCAGAATGACGCCATCTTCCATCACCAGAATGCGGTCGGCCATACGCACAGTTGAGAACCGGTGCGAAATGATCACGGCGGTCTTGCCGGCGGCCAGGCTCTTGAAATGCGAGAACACCTCGGCTTTGGCCTTGGCATCGAGCGCTGTGGTTGGCTCATCCAGGATGAGCAGCCCAGCATCGCGCATATAGGCTCGGGCGATCGCCGCCTTCTGCCATTCGCCGCCACTGAGATCGCGGTCCTTCTTGAACAGACGCCTCAATTGTTGATCATAGCCCTGCGGCGGCTTGGCGATCACGACATCGGCAAGCCTGCGCTCGGCAGCTCTGGCAATCCGGTCCGTATCCTGCTGGGCTTCAATGTGCCCAACCCCGATATTGTCGCGAGCCGACAGGCTGTAGCGGATGAAGTCCTGAAAAATGACCCCGATATGAGCGTGAATGTCAGCGACGGCAAAATCCTTGAGGTCGATGCCTTTGACCGTGATGCGCCCCTCATCGGGGTCATACAGCCGGGTCAGCAGCTTGACGATCGTGATCTTGCCGGCGCCGTTTTCGCTCACCAGGGCCAGTGGCTCGCCAGCCTGCAGCGTGAAATTGAGGTGGCGCAGCGCCCAGCTCTCGGTATCGGGATCGCGAAAGCCGACGTCTCGAAGACGATGCTGTGCTGGATCGGATCGGGGAAAGGCCGGGGCGCTGCTGGCGAGACAATGTGGGGCTCGATCTGGAAGAGCGAGAACAGATCGTCCAGATATATCGATTGCCCGGCAATCTGGGTAAAGCCGAGTAGCAGCTTCTGGAAAAAGCCATTCAGCCGTAGGAACGAGCCCGACAGAAACGCCAGATCGCCGATTGAGAAGTCGCCGATAATAGTGCGCCAGACGATAAAGCTATAGGCGCCATAATAGGTCAGCGTCGAAATGGCTGATATTATAGTGCGTCCCAGAACGACCGCTGCAGCGTAATGCGGCGATTATCCAGAAAGATGCGCTGCGCCAGTGTCTTGAACCGTTCGATTAGAAAGTCGCCCAGCCCGAACAGCTTGATCTCCTTGGCCGTCTCGACGCTGGCCCCGACATGGCGGATATATTCCAGCTCGCGCCGCTCCGGCGTGCGTCAGCGGCTCATCATATAGGCCAACGTATTGAACGCGCTTCGCCCCATACCGCCGGCGCAAAGCTCAATGGCAAGAGCAGGATCAGTCAGGGCACATAGACGAACAGGCCCGCCGCCAGCGTGGCCACGGTGATGATGTCCTGCGCCTGCTCGAATATCTGGCTGAGCAGCACATTGCGGCCCGCCGCCTGCCGCCATGCGCGCTTGAGCTTATCCTGGTATTCGGCCGATTCAAAATGCACAAGATCGAGACGCGCTGCATGAGTTATCAGCTCGACGCTGACCGTATTGGGTGCATTTCAGTCAGCACCGAATCCACCAGTCTGATGATCCGGCTCAACAGGTCCGAGGTCAGCATCAGCGTCAGCTCGATTGCTAGCAGAACGACGACCGGCGCCAGTAATCCCCTGGCCCACCAATCGCCGAACGCAGGCCCCGGCGCCGGCATATTGGTCAGCGCAACCACAGCAGCGATCAGCAGCTTGCTGACATAGAGCATGGCAATGGGCATCAGCGCGGCCACCAATCGCAAGGCGATGCTGGCGGCCGTCAGTGCCTTGCTGGTGCGCCAGATCTGCGCGAGCAGGCGGCCGAGATGACGCAGATTGTCGATGCGTTCACGGAAGCTGGGGGCTGTTTTGGACAGGGCTGCGGTCTGCGACCGAGAAGGTCGGTCATGGGATGATGATAGTGGCCAGAAGCGGAGTGGAAAATAGATTTAGCAACCGATCAGGCAGTCGTGTCCCTCCCCTTGCGAGGAGGGATCAGAGGTGGTGATCCTAGCAGGACAAGCGGGAAAATCCCTGTCCATCCCCGTTCTTTTCTAGATCGTCGAACATCACAGCCCTGGTCGGGTCGATGTCATGCAGGGCAAATCGGGTCGATGTCATGCAGGGCAAAGAATCCTTCATAGGCCTGGCGGTGAGGCTTGGGCCCATAGGTCATCGCGCGAATATCGTGGACATGCTCGAACAACTCGGCACTGCCAAGTTTGGCCAGCACTGACCGCGCGTGGCCGGTATCGCCATTGGTGAGGATGCACTTGCGACCGGGCAGGGCAGCAATCGCTGCCACTAGGTTGGGATGCGGATCAACCGGCGAATAGTCGATGGCGTGGACCGTATCGAGAAAATGATCCGGATCGACCTGGTGCTGCGCCATCAAGCCGTTCAGCGTCGTGCCGAAATCGCGGTAATAGCCCTTCTGGAGGCTGCGCGCCGCGTCGAATTCGAGCTAGGTCAGAGCCATCACATAATGGGTGATGTTGATGTCGATCTGCACAAACAGATTGCAGCTGCGAGGATACAGAGTGTTGTCCAGGTCAGACACCCAATCGGAGACATGATTAAGGATGCGGATCGTCGGCGTCAAATCATTCATGTCGGCTATTATGGCTGTAAATCCTGAAAATTTTATCTAGCGGATCGAGAGCGGCGCTGGAGCGCCGCTCTCTGCGATTGCTTATTCGTCAGCGGTCATATTGGTCTGAACGGCTAGGCCGAGCGCCTTGATCAGGCTGGCCGGATTGGCCGCGGCAGTCATCAGCACTAGTGCCGAAGTCGGCGAGGGCGGAGCGACGTCGATCTCAAGACTTTCCGGATTATCCAGGAAAGCACTGACCGGCGGTACTACTAGGTCCACCAGCGCGGGAATGCCGACCTCGCCGATGACTATGGGCAGCATCGACTTCAGCCCGGCTACGAAACTGGCGCGGTCCGTGCCGGACTGTGCGGCAAAGAAGTCCAGCAGTTTGCCAGCCAGCGAAGCGTCGTCATAGCGCAGCGATGCACCCACGATCGACACATCCTGCATGATCGCCATGCTCTGCATCATCTGGGCTTGGGCCTTTTCGTCGCTGCTGGTACCATCGGCACTCATTGACGCCTGCATCGCGCTGATCTGCTCGAGAACGGCAGGGGTAAGACCCGTCACCTCGGCAGTAAGATCCAGCGAACCCACATCGGCGAAATCGATCAGGAATTTATTCAGGCTCAGATGGCCATCGGCCATCGACCAGGTCACGTCCTCGCTGATATCGCCCGAAATAGTGGTCAGGCCCAGGGCCTCGATGATGGCGCCTGCACCCGGATCTTCCTCGCTGACTGTCGACAGATCGGCCATAATACCGCTGATCATCATGCTCGAGGAAATGTCCACCAGTTCGGCGCTGCCCTGGGCCGGGTTGAAATCGGAGCCCGTTTCAAAGCTCTCATAGCTGGCAACTTCCACGCCATTGCGCCGGAGTGAGAGTGGTCCGGTGCTTATCGAGCCGTATAGCTGCAACATAGCCACTCCCGACACGGTATCGCCGCCGGGAATGTAGAGGTCATCGACGCGGATATCGCTCATGCTGAGCTTCCCCTTTGGATCGGTCGCAAATTCGGTCTCGATATCGGGGATCGTCAGGCTGTCGGCATGGTAGCCGCCATCGGCCAGTTCGCTGACGCCAGAAAAGGTCAGCTCAGTGTCGAAATGCATCGGTTCGCCGCCAGTGGCAGCCACGCTCACGGTCACGCCCTGCACCGTCACGGCGTCGCTATTCAGCGTCGCGGGGCCAAATTCAATATTGTAGTCAAAGCTGTTATAGACCGCTGCGACGCGATCAACGAACGCCTGCGCTTCAAGTGCGCTGGCCTGGCTCACGAGCGCGACGCTAGCGACGCCGCTCAGAAACATCAGGGTAATTTTCTTGGTGGTCCACATTCGGCGTCTCCAGCTTGGTTTTTGGTTTTGTGATTGGGCAGGCGAGATCGGCAATTTTGTCGGCGGTGTGCTGGGCAAGTGGCGCTTTGGCAGCCTAATTGCAATGCAACAGAACACAAATATGACTTTGGAGCTTATTGTCACTCTATTTCAGCTTAACGACGGCTTACCTCTATAGAGGTGCCGATAGGCGGGGTTGTCGGTTTCCTCCCAATAGGGAAAGCCGGCGGCGTCAATATGGGCGATGAAGTCGGCATGTGTTTCGGCGGGTACCTGCACACCCACCAGCACGCGACCATAGTCGGCGCCGTGATTGCGATAGTGGAACAGCGAAATATTCCAAGCATCGGCGCCGGGTCGCTCGGGGAACTGGAAGCGATAGACCACTTCATCGCGCAGACCATTGATCCGTCCGCCCACCATATGGCGCAAATGCAGCTTGGCCACCTCATTGTCGGCCAGGTCGATGACGGTGAGCTTCTGGCTCTGCAACAGGGCAATGACCTCGTGCTTTTCCGCCTCGCCGCCGGTTAGCTTGACGCCGACAAAGATCTTGGCGCTAGCACCATGGACAAAGCGATAGTTGAATTCGGTAATCGAGCGCGGCCCGAGCAGACGCATGAAAGTGCGATAGCTGCCAGGGCGCTCGGGGATATCAACGGCCAGCAGCGCCTCGGCGCGCTCGCCGATTTCGGCCCATTCGGCAACATAGCGCAGCCGGTTAAAATTGATATTGGCGCCCGAATTGATGGCGATCAGCGCGCCTACTGGTGCATCTCCCCGCTCGACCTGGCGGCATAGCCCGACCAGCGCCAGGGCGCCGGCCAGCTCGGCAATGGCCTGGTGATCGTCAAAAATGTCCTCGATCGCCGCACAGATTTCGTCGGCACTGACGGTGATGATATCGTCGAGCAGTTCGCAACAGATGCGGAAGGTCTCGTCACTCACCTGTCGTACCGTCACGCCATCGGCAAACAGCCCGGCCTGGTCGAGCGCCACCGGGTGGCCCACCGCGATCGCCGCCTGCATGCTAGCCGCCTCTTGGGACTCGACGCCGATAATTCGGATCTTGGGCCGCAAAAATTTGACAAAGGCGGCAATGCCGGCCTCTAGTCCGCCGCTGTCAATTGGCATATAGATCGCCCCGATCGGGCTAGGATGCTGGCGCAGCAATTTCATGCCGATCGTGCCTTGTCCGGCGATAACATCGGCATCGTCGAACGGATGGACCACGACATAGCCGTGCTTTTCGGCCAGATGGGCAGCATGGCCATGCGCTGCATCAAAGCCGTCGCCGTACAGCACCACTTCGCCACCGCGCTTGCGCACGGCATTGATCTTGATCGCCAGCGTCGTGGCGGACATCGCCACGATGGCGCGGATGCCCAGCCGATTGGCCGACAGCGCCACGCCCTGAGCATGATTGCCCGCCGAGGCACAGATGACGCCGCGGGCCCGTTCGGCCGCACTGAGTTGGGCGATTCGATTATGGGCGCCGCGGATCTTGAAGGAAAGGACCAGCTGCATATCCTCGCGCTTGAGCAAGACATCAGCGCCCAGTCGGGCTGACATCAGCGCCATTGTGTCGAGCGGGGTTTCCGCGACCACTTCATAGACCGAGGAGGTGGGGATGTGGCGGACATAGTTCTGCATGGCGGGCACTCCAATCATGTTCGCGAGACACGCTTTGGCAACAGATTTGTCAACTGCAGCGACGTGCAAAAGCGCCGCCTGGGTCGCGATCATCACGGCAAGAGACGGGCCCTGAGGCGGCAATCGTCCCTGAGTAATTTAAGGAATGAGACAGCCGTCTCGGGCCGCCGGTTTTGAAACTGTCCGGCGGCCCGAGGGTCGCTCGTCCCCCCTTCACGGCCTGACGTGGAACTTGTGTGGCAGGCAAAGGCCACACCCGACTACCTCACAACTGTTTGCCAACAGGCCGCCCGCCGCCCTATCGCAGCAATTGCCAGGTCTGATAGCCGACCTGGACGATGATCAGCTCGGCCACGGCTATAGCATGGTCAAGCAGCCCATCGGCCTCGGGCCAGTGTCCGGTCAGCACGCTTACCAGGAACGTCGCCGAAACCGCCGCGGTGAGGAAGAACTCCACCGTATTGACTGTAACCACCACGTAGCGTGGCGTCGAGCCTGAGCTCACCAAGGTCGAGGCCACCAGCGGGCCCCAACCGCCACCGCCGGCCGCGTCGACAAAGCCGCCACAATCCCTAGCGGCACGATGACGGCGACCATGGGTTCAAGCAGTGTTTTGTGCTGCTGGAAAGCGCGATAGAGAATATAGTCACCCATCAAGGTGAGATAGGCCGTTACATAGGGCCGCAAGACCGTCCTATCGATCATCACCACGGTGTTTACCTCGGGCATCCCGGGCATGTTCATGGTGATCTCGCTGCTGTTGCAAGGCGATTTTGGCTTTACCCCGCTCGAATCGGGCCCGACCAATATCCTGTTTTCGGTCGGCTTTCTGGTTGCCTCTGTCATTGCCGGACGGTTCGGCGCGCATTATCTCCGCGCTCGGTCTGGCCACTTCGGGGGCGTTACTGGCTATTGGTATCGGCTGGTTAAACTTCTATATTGCTGGTGTCACCGACAGCATTGACGACTGAACCTTCCTGCCGCCCTTTCTGATGGCGGGTATCGGGCTGAGTCTGAGCTTTTCCTAGCCGTTCCAGCTGGTGCTGTTCAATATGCCACCACGCGATGCCGGGGCCGGCTCGGGCGCATTCCAGGCTTTCCAGCGGGTGGGCGGCGTCCTGGGTATTGCCATTATCGGCGAACTGTTCTTTGGTAAGGTGGGCGGCATGTTTGCCACCGGCGCCGGACCGCATGCTGCCTTTGCTGACGCGGCCAGCCTGGCGCTATGGTATGTCGTGGCCAGCTTCTCGCTAGTGGTCCTGCTGACACCGCTGTTCAGGCGCAATCCAGTCCACGCACTGCGTCCCGGCGTGGCACCAGCGCCGGCCGCCGCGCTCGAGTGCTAGAACCCGAGCCTACAAAACGAAAAAGGCCGCCCTGAGGAGCGGCTTTTTGTTTCGTGTGTGGCCACCTAGTGGACGATCAGGGTGCCGGCACCGAACTCGGTGAACAGTTCCACCAGCACCACATGGGGCTGTTTACCATTGAGGATAACCACGCCTTCGACGCCCTCCTCGATGGCGGCAAAGCACGTCTCCACTTTGGGGATCATGCCGCCAGAAATAGTACCATTAGCAATCAGATCCTTGGCCTCGCGGACACTGAGCTTGGGGATCAGTGCACCATTCTTGTCGAGCACGCCGGGCACGTCGGTCAGGAACAGCAGGCGCTTGGCCCCCAGCGAGCCGGCAATGGCGCCGGCAAAGGTGTCGGCGTTGATATTGTAGGTATTGCCATCACGACCGGGCGCAACAGGGGCAATCACCGGGATCAGCTCGGACCGCGCCAGCAGGTCGAGCAATGTGCGGTCGACTTCCACCGGCTCGCCGACATAGCCCAGATCGAGCACTCGCTCGATATTGGAGCCCGGGTCCTTGACCGTTTTTTCAGCCTTCCTGGCAAAGACCATATTGCCGTCCTTGCCGCACAAGCCGATGGCCCATTCGCCTTCGGCATTGATCAGCGCAACGATTTCCTTGTTGATCGATCCGGCCAGCACCATCTCGACCACTTCCATGGTCCGCTTGTCGGTGACGCGCAGGCCGCCCTCGAACTTGGACTCAATGCACAGATTCTTTAGCATCAGGGCGATCTGCGGCCCACCGCCATGCACCACGATCGGATTGACCTTGGACTGTTTAAGCAGCGCGATATCGCGGGCAAAGACCTGGCCCAGCTTGGCGTCGCCCATGGCGTGGCCGCCATACTTGACCACCACGGTCTTTCCCTCATAGCGCTGCATATAGGGCAGCGCCTGCGCCAGAATGCCAGCATCATGGCTGAACCGGTCGGTCTCGGTGGCTTTGTCGGACATAGGCAGACCCAATCAGTTGGCCAAATAGCATCTAAAAGTCCGCACCAAGAATAGAGCATCGGGGCACAAAGGAAAAGACGCATCTATCACTTTTGCTACTGATCCTTATTGGCTGCTGCTGCGTTCTAGTTATGTCATACATCGCTTCGGGCAAGAGCGAGATGGCAGGCGCCTGGAGACAAGCAACATCAATATCAATGATTCTCAATCAGGCGCCGTCCCAAGACATTGCTGATCTGATCGCTCGCTGCGCCTTGCGCGATCACGCCGCGTTCCGTTCGCTTTATGAGCGGACCAGCGCGAAACTCTTTGGCATCATCCTGCGCATCTTGAAGGACCGTTCGGAGGCCGAAGAGGCCATGCAGGATGTTTATGTGAAGATCTGGCAACGCGCCGATCGCTATGTCGCCGGGACGACCAGCCCGATAAGCTACCTGGTGGCCGTGGCGCGCAATTATTCACTAGACCTGCTGCGGGCGCGTCGTCCGATGGCCGACAATATTGATGTAGCGACAGCGGCACGGGCTGGCCCAGCTTTTATACTTTCATCGATGGTGCCATCGGCACCAATGTCGACAAATCCCTGTTCATGACCCGCACCCAAGCCCACTGCTCCAATTGCGGTGGCCATCAGGGCTACGTGTTCGAGGATGGTCCCCAGCCCACCGGCCTGCGCTACTGCATCAACGGCGTGGCGTTGAATTTCGTGCCGGCCTGACCGGTCATGGTCGACATCACAAGGGAGGCGCAGCCCGATCGCGCCGTTTTGCCCGACGCGGGCGTTG
>JALBVE010000025.1 GCA_025050575.1 Candidatus Devosia symbiotica | reverse complement strand
TGGGCATCCGGCCAAGCGACAAGATCTGCATTACCCCGGCTGGCTGCCAATCGACTGCATAGCTCGGATGCCGGCGACCATGACGCTTCTCCTTGCGAAGGGTGTGATGTCCGGTCCGGATAAACACTAAGGCGGCTACCTTTATATTTGGCAAAACACTAAGACAGGTGCCTTTTTAAATTGAAGTTCGCTGCACCTAGAGATAAAAAGGCATATGCCTTACCATTCGACTCCACTCGACCTCGCCTTTCACGCCCTGAGCGACCCGACGCGCCGTGCAGTCGTATCGCGTCTGGCCGAGGGTGAGCTACCGGTCAGCGCGCTGGCAGAGTCCTTCGACATGGCGCTGTCGTCTTTCACCCAACATCTCAGGATGCTCGAAGCGTGCGGCTTGATCGCCACCGAAAAGCGCGGTCGCAGCCGCTGGTGCAAACTCCTGCCATCCCGGTTCGATGAGGCTGCAGACTGGATGGAACAGGAGCGCCGGCGGAGAGCCGAGTAATTTGATCGGCTGGAAGCCTATCCGGACAGGACCGAAACGCTATGACAACGGAGAAACTGTTTGAAACCTGGTCGATCGAGCGCGAGATCGTGCTGGTCAAGCTGCTCGCGCTTGCGCGCAGTAAGGTCTTCGCGGCCTGGACGAACCCGGACGCGCTGGCGCAATGGTATGGTCCGGCGGGCCCCACCATCGAGAACCACAAGGCCGACATTCGCAAAGGCGGCGTTTGGCGCTTCGACATAGCGGGCGAATTCGAGGGTCAGCAGCAACGCTTTCCCAGTCTGATGCGCTTTCTCAAAATCGTGCCCAACGAGGTGATCGTGGTGGACTATGGCAGCCCTGAAGAGGATGTTCCGGAACGCTTCTACATGATGGTTACCTTTGACGAGCGGGCGGACGGCAAGACGGTACTCACCATGCGCTAGTTCCGCCTCAGCCGCGAACGCCGCCAGGCCGTCGTCGCCTTCGGTGCCGTGGAATATGGGCTGCAGACACTAGACGGCCTGGCGTCCTCGCTGGAGCACTGACGCTGATATCGGGCCATGGGATCGGAATGTGAATGCCGATATTGGGTTGGTTTACGGCCTGTCGACTCCCGCTCGGATCGCCGGACGTTAGCGCCGAGCTCAACTCCGGGATGTTGTCCCTGCTCAAGGATCCGCCAGTACGTCGGATTGAGACCTCGCACCAGGCTGGCGAAAACCAGTCGCCCAATTCCAAGTGTAGCAAATTGGCTTCTGATCACCGCTAGCCCGGCTGGCCGCAGACTCATCCGCGCTATCAACAAGCGCGGCGATGAATCCGGCGGTAAAGGCGTCACCCGCGCCGATCGAATCCACCACCGGCACCTGAAGTGCCGGCAGCGGACCCGTACCCCGTCTCGGCCACACAGCGCAGCGCCCATACCACCCTGCTTGATCACCACATTGGTGAAATGGGCGTCCAGCAGCGTCATCTGCGCTATAATATCGGCCGTACCGGTCATGGTTTTGGCCTCTTCGGCATTGGCGAAGATCGATTCGGCGCCGCTGACCCAGGCCAGAAACGGCGCCGGACTCACCTCGAGAAAAAGCCGACCGACGCCGGATCGATGGCGATGGCAATCTAGTGTGCCTTGGCCTGCGCCAATAGCTGGGACCTGATCTTCAAGCCAGAATATGGGCAAAAGCTGGCTAGCTGTGGCGTCACTCTGCTCGATAGTCCCTCCGAAGTGGTGTGCATCGCGCTGAACTATCTCGGCCTTGATGCCAATTCGGAATAAGACCTGGCCAAGGCCAAGGAATTACTGACCTCGATCAAGCCCCATATCCGCTACTTCAACTCGTCCCAGTATATCGACGATCTGGGCAATGGCGAAATCTGCGCCGCCCTGGGCTATTCGGGCGATATCTTCATCGCCGACGCCCGCCGCAGCGGGCGTGGAAATCCAGTATGTGATCCCCAAGGAAGGTGCCGGCACCCTGTTCGACTTCATGGCCATTCCAGCCAATATGCCCCATCCCGACAATGCGTACAAGTGCATTAACTATATCCTCGAACCCTAGGAGGTAGCCGCGATCACCAATTACGTGTTCTACGCCAACCCCAATCTGGCCGCGATCGAGTTTGCCGATGATGAAGTCAAGAACAACCCGGGCATCTATTCGTCGCCCGAGATCATCGCCAAGGCCTTTGTGATGTCAGCGCATACTCCCGATTTCAAGGAAGTCCTGACCCGTATCAAGACCGGTCAATAATACCAACAAGTGCGACCCCGATCCGATGTCCGGCGATCAGGATTGCTGTCGTTTTCTGCCTACCCGCTTAGGAACTTCTGATGGTCAAAAAATCGCAGCTTGCCATCGACACGCGCTCCTGGCGCGATCCCGCGGTCAAGCCCTTTGTCCGCATCAAGAATGTTACCAAGAAATTCGGTGACATCCATGCCATGGCCGATGTGTTGCTGGACATCTACAAGAGCGAATTGTTTTGCCTGTTGAGTGGATCGGGTTCGGGCAAGTCAACCTTGCTGCGCATGCTAGGCGGCGAGCAGCCAGCGCCAGCGTGTCGCCCTGGCCTGGGCCAAGCGTCCCAAGCTGCTGCTCGACGAGCCCTTGGGCCCGCTCAATAAGAAGCTGCAAGAGAAAACTCAGTTCGAACTGGTCAAGATTCAGGAAACCCTGGGCGCCACCTTCATCGTGGTGACCCATGATCAGGAAGAGGCCATGAGCCTGGCCACCAACATCGGGGTGATGAATTATGGTGAAATCGCCATGTTCGGCAAACCCACCGATATCTATAGAATTCCCCAATTCCAAATTTGTCGCCGGCTTTATCGGCTCGGTCAACATGGTCGATGGCGTCGTCACCGAGGACGAAGCGGCCCATGTCCACATCCGCTCCGAGAAGCTTGGTTGCGATATCTATGTCGGCCACGGCGTGGACTGCGCGCCTGGCCAGCGCCTGATCTAGGCTGTTCGCCCTGAAAACTGCTGCTCAGCCGCGACAAGCCCGAGGGGCTGCTCGATGCCAATGTCGCCACCGGCACGGTCGAAGAGATCAGCTATCTGGGTGATGTCAGCGTCTATCAGGTGATGTTCGCCAGCGGCAAACGCCTGCGCGTCACTCAGGCCAATACCATGCGCAGCAATCTCGATGCCATCACCTTCGCTGACCTTGAAGCAGTTTGGCCAGCCCCCACGATACCCCGCTGCTGACCAATGAGGACACCACGGTGCAGCTGACGCTGCATCTAAGCAATTACCCGCGCCTGTTCACCTACAGCCTTTAGACGTCGGCATCCCGTTTCACCTGCGGCCGGCGACCAAAGACACCAAGCTCGCCCAGGAAGACCAGATTCTCGAGCTCGTGCACAAGACTGGCGTTGATCTGGTGGTGCTGGCGCGCTATATTCAAGTGTTTTCGCACAATCTGTCGAACCGGCTATTCGGCCAAGTGATCAATATCCATCACTTCTTCCTGCTCAGATTCAAGGGCGTCAAGCCCTATCACTAGGCCCATGAGCGGCGTCAAGATCATCGGCGCGACGGCCCATTACGTGACCCCAGATCTGGATGAAGGCCAGATTATCGAGCAGGAGACCGCCCGCGTCACCCACGCCATGAATGCCGAGGATCTAGTGGCTGCCGCCTGCGATATCGAAAGCCGCGTCCTAGCTCGCGCCGTCAAGCTACACCTGGAAAGCCGGGTCATACTCAATGGTAAAGAAGACGGTCGTCTTCGGCTAGACCGGCAGATCTTTCAACCGAAGCGAATCCGCCAGCGTGGTAGTGTCGAGCACAGCGCGGGTAGCCAGCGTCACCAGCTCGAACACATGCCAGATTTCGCAGGACGCCTCATCCTGACAGTCTTCGCATTTCTTGTAGGCGATCTTGGACAGGCAGGGCAGCGGCGCGATCGGCCCGTCAATCAGCCGCATCACTTCCCCGAACATGATCTCTTCGGGCACTTTGATCAGCTCATAGCCATCCGAGTGGCCGCGTCGACCAGCCACAAAACCCGCCCGTTTGAGCTCGAGCAGGATCTGTTCGAGAAACTTCTTGGGGATCGACTGCGCCTTGGAGATCTCGCCGATCATCATGGTTTGACCCAGCTCGGCGCGGGCCAGTGATACCAGCGCCCGCAGCGCATATTTGGCCTTTTGCGAAATCATCAAATCACTAGCTCTTGGGCTCGAGCAGCATCTCTGGTGCCACGCTTTCAGCCGGTTCGTCTGGTTAGGCCTCGTCCGCGTCAATCGAGGCGGGCGCAGGGCCGCCCTCGCTAACTTCATCGGCTTCCTGCTATTTCAGCCTCTCATCGGCTGCCGCAGGCGTTTCGGCAGCAGGTTCGACATCAACCGTTGGCTCTGGATCAGCTGGCACCGGGCCGCTCTCGCTGACTTCGTCTTCCATCTGTTCGGCCAGGCTCTCGGCCGCTGCAGTAGGTGACTGGGTAACTGCCTCGGGCTCGACCTTTGCCGCTTCTGGCGGGCTGTTGGACGTCTCGGTAATCGGCACCAGCGTGGCGGGTAGCAATGCCGTCGCATCCGGCGCTGGCAGCTCGATGACCTCGGCCACCGGCACCGCCTCAACGACCGCGATCTTTGCCCCTTCGGCGCTGTCACCAGCCGCCGCCGGCGCTGCCGGCTGATCGATGTCGCCTGTCTCGTCGGTTGTGGCGACCGCTGCCGCAACCAGGGTCGAGCTTGCGGCGGCCTGTTCCAGCAGATTGTCGATCGGCGGGAGCTTGGTCTCGACGACGATGGCTTCACCAGTCGGCTCAGCAACGCGCTCGCCGCGCAGCCAGGCCAGCATGCCCATGCCGATCTCGCGCTCGCCCATGATCACCACATTGGCGCCCAGACTGCGCAAATGCTCTTCTTCTTCAGCCGAATGCACTCGCGCAATGATCCGGATCGACGGGCTCAGCTTGCGGCCGACTTCGCACACCGTGCCAGCCTCAAATCCGTCGGGGATGGCGATCAGCAGACATTCGGCCGCCGCCAGATTGGCCAGTTCCAGCACTTCCAGGCTAGCCGCATTGCCCAGCACGGTTTCAATGCCCATCTCGCGGGCCACCGCAACAAAATGGTCGGTGTCTTCAATCAGCACCAGCGGCGCACCGGCCTTGTGCAGGCTTGTGCCCACCACCTTACCGACCCGGCCAAAGCCGACCAGCACGGTATGCCCGGTCTGGTGCGATGGCTCGACCACATCGTCTGCCTGCAGTTTGAGCATTTCCGCTTCGGCCGGCTCTTCCGCCGCCACCCCGGCATTGGCTTCTGCACCAGCACCCGGTTCGACCCGAACGTCATCGCGTTCGGTCCTGGCAGCTTTGCGGGCAGCCGCTCTGGCTTCGAGCCGCGGCTTGACCAGTTCAATAGCCCAGAACACCACCGGATTGAGCACGATGGAAATCAGAGCACCGGCCAGAATCAGGTCCTGCCCCTCGCGCGGCAGAATGGCCAGCGACACGCCCATGCTGGCCAGAATGAAGGAAAATTCGCCGATCTGCGCCAGCGACGCGGAAATCGTCAGCGCCGTGGCGATCGGCCGCTTGAACAGCAGCACGATGCCGAACGCCGCCAGCGATTTGCCGATAATGATGATAAACACCGTTGCCAGCACCGGCAGCGGATCGGTGACGATGATCATCGGATCAAACAGCATGCCGACCGAGACAAAGAACAGCACCGCAAAAGCGTCACGCAGCGGCAGGGTCTCCTGCGCCGCCCGCTGCGACAGCTCGCTTTCCGACAGGATCATGCCGGCAAAGAACGCCCCTAGGGCCAGCGAAACGCCAAACAGCAGCGCCGAACCCAGCGCCACGCCCAGCGCGATGGCCAGCACGGCCAGTCGAAACAGCTCGCGGCTGCCAGTATGTGCCGTACCATGCAGCGCCCAGGGAATGATCCGGCGCCCGACAACTAGCATGAAGCCGACAAAGGCGGCAACCTTGACCAGCGTCAGGCCTAGCACGCCCAAGATGCCCATATCGGTACGGAGCACGCGCTCGACAAACGACACGAAAGGATCGTGAATGGCATTGTCGCCACCACCCAGATTGGCAATGGCCGGCACCATCACCAGCGCCAGCACCATGGCCAGATCTTCCACGATCAACCAGCCCACCGCGATCCGGCCGCGTTCGGTTTCGATCAGTCGCCGCTCCTGCAGGGCCTTGAGCAGCACCACGGTAGACGCTACCGACAGGGCCAGGCCAAACAGCAGGCCGGCGCCCAGCCCCCAGCCCAGCAGGATAGCCAGCCCCAGACCCAGCAGGGTAGCAAAGGCGATCTGCGCCAAGGCGCCTGGAATGGCCAGGGCGCGCACGCTCATCAGATCCTTTAGCGAGAAATGCAGCCCCACCCCGAACATCAGCAGGATAACGCCCAGTTCGGCCAGCTCGGCGCCCAGCGCCTGATCGGCAACAAAGCCCGGCGTATAGGGACCCGCCAATATGCCAGCAAACAGATAGCCCACCAAAGGCGGCATTTTTAGCCGATGGGCGATCATGCCGAAAATATAGGCCAGCACTAGACCCGCAACGATCGTCGTGATCAGGGGGGTGTCGTAGTGCATAATGCCTCCTGGGCGTATGGAACCTGGCGCTGAGGTAATCTCTATCGCAAGGATGGAGTATGCGCCCGCGTTCCGCAAGCGCTTGTCCCACCAGTAGTAATGGCGCAAGACGGCGGAATTGAGCCGCTGTTTCTCCGGCGCGGCGCAGCCATGTAGCAGACGCCCGGCATTCGCGCAGCCTGGCCATGAAACCTTTGCACCGTTCGTTCTATATGTAGCCGCTGTAACGCTGCACTCAACGGCGCCAGCAGGTGCCGCGGGCGATGCACCATAAAACAAGGATTATCCGTGCGCTTAGCTCTGAGATGCGAAATCAGCTACGACGTGCTTGACACCGCCACGCTGATTTTCAACGTTGAAGCGATCCGGGGCGGGCGGCAACAGATGCTCAATGAGCAATTGGTCATTTCCCCTAATGTCACAGCCGATGAAAAGATATTCTATGAAAGCGGCAACCGCTATCTGCGGCTGACCGCGCCGCCGGCTATCTGCATGTGCGCTACACTGCCGAGATTAAACTTGATTCTCTGCACAGCGCGCCCGCCTTCATTGGCAAAATCCGGGTGGCCGGGCTGCCGCTCGATACCCCGCTGTTCCTTAATCCATCCCGCTATTGCCCTTCCGACCAGCTGGCCCGCTTTACCAATCGCGAATTCGGCAATATCGCGCCCGGTTTCGGCCGGGTGATGGAAATCTACAACTGGATCAATACCGAGGTCGATTACCAGTTCGGCACCAGCGATTCAGCCACCACCACCGCCGGCACGTTTTCCATCCGCGCCGGGGTCTGTCGCGACTTCGCTCATCTCGACATCACCTTCTGCCGCGCGCTGGGCGTCCCCGCCCGGTTTGTCAGCTGCTACGCCTGGCAACTCGAGCCGCAAGATTTTCATGCCGTATTCGAAGCCTATCTCAGCGACCGCTGATATCTGTTCGACCCCAACTACATGGCCACGCTGGACGACATGATACGTATCGCCCGTGGCTACGACGCTGCCGACACCGCCTTCGCCACCATTTTGGGGCGGTCAATCCGCGCAATGTCTGGGTCTGGGCCAATGCCTTGGACCAGACAACCGGCGTCCAATGGACAACCGATGCGGTCAGCGCCACCCAGGACTAGACTGCCCGTCAGGACACTCACGGTGATCTTGTCGGCTGCGCGGGTAATCCCGGCATAGAGCCAGCGCGCCCGCTCCTCGCGGAACACAAAGCTCTCGTCGAACAGATAGACATTGTCCCACTGGCTGCCCTGCGCCTTGTGCACTGTCAGGCAATAGCCAAAGGTGAACTCGTCGAGCTGCCGTCGTTCCGGCCAGCTCATCACATCTTTCGCACCGGCAAAGAACGCCTTGTGGGTCCGCACCTTGGCCTCGCCCTTACCCTTATCGGCGCCCAGCAACAGGCTCCATTTGCCATTAGTGCGCCGCGTGGCTGCGATGACGATCCAGATCTGGCCATTGAGCAGCTTCTTGCGCGGATTATTGCGCAAGCAGGCCGTGCGGTCGCCTAGCACCGGCTCATGAAATGGCAGGCCTTTCAGCTCGCGCAGCCGGTCATTATATTGCAGTCGGGCCTTGTTGCGGCCCACCAATGCCTGATCGGCCTCCAGCACCGCATTGCGGTCGACATTGTCGCGCTCCATCACCACGGATTCGCCATAGCTGCCGTGCTCGAGAAACCCGCCCTCGCACACCTGCATGGATAGATGGATGATCGGATTGTCGGCCGCTTGGCGGTCGATTTCGGTCAGCATGATATTGGGCTCATCCGCGGTAAAGAACCCCGCCCCCCCCTGTATCGGTGGCAGTTGGAACAGATCGCCCAGCACCAAGATCTTGACCCCAAAGCTGAGCAGATCACGGCCCAATTGTTCGTCGACCATCGAGACTGCATCGATAATGATTAGATCGGCCTCCGCTGCCGGGCTCTCCGGGTCGAGGACAAAACGCGGCTAGCCTTCCTTTTCGCTGACCAGCGTATAGATCAGGCTATGGATGGTCTGTGCGCCCTTGCAGCCGCGCTTGCGCATCACTAGCGCCGCCTTGCCGGTAAAGGCGGCAAATTTGACGCTGTGCACATCCTGCGCCAGATGCACCGCCAGCGTCGACTTGCCCGTGCCAGCCCAGCCGAACAGGCGAAACACCTGCGGCCCGTCGGTGTCCTTGAGCCATGCCGAGATGGCGAGCAGGGCCGCATCCTGCTGAGGGGGATCTCACTGTCATTAAATAATGGTCGTCCGCACGCTGCCCACACCGACAATAGCGCCTTCGAATACATCGCCGGGCATCACCGCACCGACCCCGGCAGGTGTCCCTGTCATGATCAGGTCGCTCGCCCGCAGCGTCACCAAGCCCGGCAGATAGGCAATAGTTTCGCTCACGTTCCAGATCTGATCGCCCAGATCCCCGCGCTGGCGCTGCATACCATTGACGCTCAGCGTGATCTGGCCGCTATAGCGATGCCCGATGGCGCTGGCCGGCTCGATCGTGCCGATCGGTGCGGAACAATCAAAGCCCTTGACCATGTCCCAGGGCTCATCGGTCTTCTTGGCTGCTGCCTGCAGATCGCGCCGCGTCATATCCAGCCCTGCCGCATAGCCATAGACATGGCTCAGCGCATCCTCGACGGCAATGTCGCTGCCATCGGTGCCGATGGCGACCACCAATTCGATCTCGTGCTGCAGATCGACAGTCTGCGGCGGAAAGGGCATGGCCGCGCCACTCACCACCACCGCATCGGCCGGCAGATCCAGATCGATCGGACTCAGGCGATCCTGTGCGGTGAAGGACTGGTGCTAATAGGGGTAGATGAGCGGCGGCTGACTGACCGCATCGAGTCGGGCGCGCTCCTCGGCGCTCAGCGTGAGATCGGCGGCAGCCAGATTGTCCTCAAAACTGGCTCTGGCCGGCGTCCGCCAATCAGCACCGACGTCACTCCGGGCCGACCCAGCGTCCAGGCCAGCGTAATCTACGCCCCCGATACGCCGCGTTGTTCGGTAATGGCCACAATTACCTTGATAATGTCGTAGAGTTTGTCCCAATCATAGACCGGCGGTTCGCGGAAATCGCCAACATGCCAACCGCTTTCGGGTCCGCCGTTCCGGCGATACTTACCCGACAGAAACCCGCCCGCTAGTGGCGGCCAGATCAGCATGCCCAGGCCCTGATCCTGGCTGATCGGCATCAGCTCATATTCGGCTTCGCGCGAATGCAGGGTATAGTGGATCTGCTGGCTGACAAAGCGCTGGCCCTGCCGCTTGTCGGCGGCCTCCAGTGCCTTCATGATGTGCCAGTCCGAATAATTCGAGCAGCCGATATAGCGCACCTTGCCATGCTGGACGAGGGTATCGAGCGCCTCCATCGATCTCTTCGATCGGCGTCATCCCGTCCCATTCATGCACCTGGTAGAGATCGATCACATCGGTCCTCAGGCTGGCTTTGGCCTGGACGATGATATGGTACCGCGACAGTCGGCCTCATTGGGACCGTCGCCCATCTTGAAGCGCACCTTGGGGCGATCAGCGCTCCCGCGCGGCGGCCATTCTTGCTCAACGCGACCCCGACCATCTCTTTGGAGATCCCGCCATTTATAGACATTGGCTATGTCGAGCAGGCTGATTCCGGCGTCCAGACACAGATCAATCTGCCGATTAGCATCTGTCTGTCCGGTATGGCCAACCTGCCCCGAGCCGCGACTTGCCTGATTCACCTAGTCATTGAGAACAATACATAAACCAAGCCGCCATGCGCGCGAAGGGACAACGCCACACTTGTTTGGCCAATGTCTTCTCAGAACGCAAAATTTCGGGAAAGTGTCGACAGTATCGATGAAGGAGATAGCCAATGCTCTATAATGCTCTATTATGCTCTATAGCGGTGCTATGCTACGAGGATGAAAAGGCCGTCTGTACCTGAACTGCGGAAAAGGACACTGCCTGCATATTCCAGCTCGACGTCGTGCAGGCCGCGATGCGCGCCAAGAGCCGGCTGGGACCGGTCGTGCGCCTGCAGAACACCACGACGACCACCACCCTGCGCAAGGTTTCCGGCGCTCCGCTGGTGATCGATGACCCCTTGTCTGAACCCAAGGAGCAGTTCCTGGGCTTTTACATTGCTGACTGCGACACGCTCGATGACGCCATCGCCTTTGCCTCTGGCCAAGGCCAATCCCGGGACCGGCGCCGGGGCCTATGAATCCGCCTACTCTCAATTTTCCGGCCTGGCGGACTGACCCCGCCGCCCGGCTGAATTCGGGCAATTGTGACGATTTTGTGCCACGCATCGCGCTTGCATTCTGCCCGGCCCTGTCATCCATATGCAGGCATGGCTTGAAGCTTGGGAGGGCGTCAAGCGGCGTGGTCTTGGCATTATCCGGTTGATTGGCGTAACACTGGTTCTGGCGTTCGGCATGGCCGAAGCACAGGCTGCCGATCAGAAGATCACCCTGCTGCAAGACACCGATCTGTCCGGATTTAACTATGCCATCGTCAAGAATACCAATCTGGACGCCTGCAGCGCGGGCTGCGCTGACGACAATATCTGCCAGGCATTCACCTTCAATCAGAAATCGAACTGGTGCCTCCTTAAGGGCTAAGCCGGCGAGCCCACCCAGTTCAAGGGCGCCATGTCCGGTTAGGTCCGGCGCGCGCCTTCGCCCGCCACGATCAGCACAGCCCGCCAGGCCGAAATCCCCTTCCCGGCCAAGGACCTGGTCGACGCCGCCCGCCGCTATGCCGATGAACTGCCCTAGACCCACGCGCCGCCACCCAAGGCGACCTATGCCGATCTGGTTGTCGATAGCGATGACGCCAGCGCCGCGCAGAATCCCGCGGGCGCCGGTAGGGCGTATCGTCAGGCCTTGGCGATCAACCCTAATGACGCCGTTGTCTGGCAGGCGCTGGCCATTGCCACCCTGACCCGCGCCAAAGCCGTTGCGGGTTCCGACAATGATAATAGCCGCGATCTGGCGCGCAGCACCGTCTCGGCCGCGCTCAACGCCTTCCTGCGCTCAGAGAATACAGATGCACGCGCCTATGCACTGCGGGCGCTGGCCAATGGCATGGAATATAGCGGGCGCTAGCGCGAAGTGATTGCCACCTATCGGCTGAGCCAGCAGATCTGGCCCAATGATCATGTCGCTGCCCATCTCGAAGACATCGTCGCCCAGTATGGCTTCCGCGTCGTCGATCATGTGATTGATGCCGAGGCGGCCGCGCCGCGCATCTGCGCCGTCTTCTCTGATCCGCTCGGCAGCACCGATCTGTCGGCCTATGTCGTGGTCGCCAATGCGCCCCAGACCTCGGTCGAAACCGAGACCGAGCAGATCTGCCTGGAAAGCGTCAGCCATAGCAGCCGTTACGCCATCAAGCTGCGCGCCGGCCTATCCTAGGCCGATGGCGAGACGCTGGGCAAGGAAGTTGATCTGAACGTCTATGTGCCTGATCGCGCGCCTTTTGTCGGCCTTGCCAACAATGCCTATGTCATGCCCGCTGGTCTCGGCGACGGCCTGCCGATCACCTCGGTCAATGCCAATACGGCTGAACTTCAGATCTATCGCATTGGTGATCGGGCCGTTGCTGCTGCCGTCCGCGACGGTATTTTCCAGGGCAATCTGACCGATTATGCCGTCCAGGACATTGCGGCGAGCCAGCCCGATCCGTCGAGCAATGGCTTCACCCTGATCTGCGAATACTTCCTGCCCGACGGCACGTCGATCGACCCCCCCCAGAGCGAGCCCATCGCCCAGAACTAGCGGCCGGTGGTGGTGCTCACCGCACCCCCCCGATGGCCTGGGGTCTGGGCAATGTGTGTTGGCCGATCCGCTGCCGGCCGAGTTCGAAATCGAAAACCCGGACCTCTCGGCCGGCGATGGCTTTGCCGATTTCAGCTGGCTTACGCTCGACAGCGCCAGCCATGCCCCCTGGGTGCGGCCTCTAGCCATGTATGGCTTCACCCTGTTCGTGCCGGCCTGTGCCGACACCATTCGTCGCCCTGGATGCTCCGCCCTTCGAAGAAGCCATCGCCGCCAAGCGCAAGCCCGTACCAACCGTCCGCCACGACTTTCCCATGCTGACTGCTCATCTGGCTGAACAGGCAGTGCGGGCCTAGCCTGACGCGCGCACCCTGACCCTGACCATCGACCCAAAGGTCTCGGTGGCCATTCTTGCCGCCGATATCGATAGCGGCGACATCCTGACCTCAATCGGTTCGGCCAGCTTTTTGACACCCAGAGCGACGGCTTTGTCGACATGACCGCCGCTGTGCGGTCGCCCGAATCACTTCTCAAGCCACTGATCTATGGCCTAGCGCTCGAGCTGGGCCTGGCCCATCCGCAAAGCCTGATCGAGGATCATCCAACCGCCTTTAGCAGCTATATTCCGATCAATTTCTACAGCTTCAGCCGTGGCACGGTGACCATTCACGACGCGCTGACGCAATCACTCAACATCCCCGCCGTCGTGGTCCTTGATGCCGTGGGACCGGCGCGCCTGGTTTCACGCCTGCGACGTGGCCATGCCGATCCGCGCCTGCCCAGCGACACCGCGCTCAGCCTAGCTGTCGGCCTGAGCGGCGTCGGCATTACCCTGCGTGATCTAGTCTCGGTCTATGCGGCCAGTGCCCATGCTGGCACGACCATCATCCTGCGCGACGGCATCATGTTCCCGCGCCGCCGGCCATCGCTGCGCCGGTTCTAGACCCGATCAGCGCCTGGTATGTCGCCGACATCCTGGCCGACGCCCACGCCACTCAACGGTTCACCGGGTCCCATCGCTTATAAGACTGGCACTTTCTATGGCTATCACGATGCCTCGGCCATCGGTTTTGATGGCAGGACGGTGATTGGCGTCTGAGCCGGCCGGACCGACGGCGCGTCCGTGCCCGGCCTGTCGAGCATCACTGGCTCTGTCCCGATCCTGTTCGAGACCTTTGACCGCTTAGGCAGTCGCCGAGCGCCGCTGCCGCGCGCGCCCTAGGGCACGCTGTTTGCCTCCACCACCGAACTGTCGGGGCCGCTCCGCCGCTTCCACCGTCCCGACAGTGACATGGTCGCCCGCGACGCCGCCCCTGAAATTGCTCTTCCCGGCGACGGTGTCGCGGTCGAACTCGACCTTGGCGACGGCGAACTCGCGCCGCTGATGGTCAAGGTCCGCAACGGCGTGCCGCCCTTCACGTTCTTTGCCAATGGCGCCCCGTTCAGCCACCCCAACTTTGCCCGCCAGGACCTGTGGACCCCTGACGAGCCAGGCTATGTGACCCTGTCCGTGGTCAACGCTGAAGGCCGCAGCGGCGGAAACGAATGCACGAACAGATTATAGGTGCTGCCATAGAGCTGGCGACGGAGACGATATTGTCGCCCACCCCGACAATTGCCTGGATGGCGTAGGTGATGGCAGCCATACCCGAGGCCACGCAAAAGCCGGCAATTCAGCCTTCCATCTCGGCCGCGCGCTGTTCCAGCACGCCCATGGTCGGGTTCATGATGCGGGTTATAGATATTGCCCGACACGGCCAGATTGAACAGATCAGCACCATGCTGAGTGTCGTCGAATGTGTAAGAGGTGATCTGGTAGATCGGCACGGCAGCAGCTTTTGTAGTTGCTTCGGCAGTGTAGCCGTGGTGCAGCGCAATTGATTCCAGCTTCATGGGGCCTCCTCTCGATTGCTCGGATTCTAGTGTCCACCTGGCGCGATACGATCGGGTGGGCCCGTTGGGGCAGACAACGGGCACTGCGTTCAAGCCTTTTTCGCCTCGGCAACGCCCCCCGCTGACCAGCTTAACGACGGATCAGATCAGGCAATGTCAGCAGGAGCCCCTGTTCCAGGCAGCTGCAAACAGCCATGCTAAATGAGGTGCGGGGGATTAAGGATCGATGGCGGAGAGAGAGGGATTTGAACCCCCGATGAAGTTGCCCCCATGCCGCATTTCGAGTGCGGTGCATTCGACCACTCTGCCATCTCTCCGCGAGATCGATGAAGACCCTCGCGAGGCCCGTACAGTCGATACGGCGCGGCTTATGACATAGCAATAACGGCGCTGCAACACCCATTGTCGGCTTTCACTTTGCTTTGAGGTGCTGGCCGGCGGCCATCGCGCTACTCCTCTCACCTTTTTTGTGCATTAATCATCCGGACGCCGACGCGCTGTGTTCAGCCCTTGCAACACACAACGATGGCGAGAGAACTCAATGGTAAAGCGGCGTGAATTCATGGCCGGAATGGCCACGCTGTTCCTGTTCTCGCTTGGCGGTGGCTATCTGGGATCGGCTCTGGCGCAGGAGGCAGGCCTGGACGGTGACGCAATCGCAAAAGCGGACGGCGATATCATCGTGCATCCCGTCGAACACGTCAGCCTGCTACTCGGCTTTGGCGATCAGGTGATCTATGGTCGATCCCGTCGGTGGCGCCGCGGCCTATGAAGGCCTGCCGGCCCCTACCGCCATCCTGATCACCTATGGCCATGGCGACCATTTCGACGTGCCCACGCTTGAGGCCATTGCCAGCAACGCGCCCATCATCACTAATACCGATGTCTTCGGCAAACTGCCCAAGGACCTCAAGGCCCAGGCCAAAGCGCTGGCCAATGGCGAAGACGATAGCCTCAACAGCATCGCCATTAGCGCCATCCCCATGCACAACATCACCGCCGATCGGGTGAATTATCACCCTGTTGGTGTGGGCAATGGCTATCTGATCATCCTGGGCGACAAGGTGGTCTATGTGGCCGGTGACACTGAACCGATCCCCAAAATGCTGGCGCTCATGGGCATTGCCGTGACTTTCCTGTCGATGAACCTGCCCTATACCATGACGCCCGAGCAGGCACTCGAAGCCATCAACACCTTTAGGCCAGCTGTGGTCTACTCCTATCACTATAATGTAAAGTGATCTCAGCGTGCTTGAAGAGGCGATGAACTCCGATACCGAACTGCGCCTGCGCAACTGGCATCTCAACCAGGCCTGAGGTCCACAGACGCTTGACTCTTGGGGCATTTGTCCTAATAAGCGGCCTCGGAATTGTGCGCAGGCTGGTCTTGCGCGGTTCCTTTGTTTGAAAACGCTGTTCGAGGTTACCCGCTGGTTTGATCGCCGGCACGCCGAAATGAAGACCGCGGGTTCGGGGCTTGTCCTGCGGCGCCACAGAACGCGACACAATGGGACCGGGCGTTTGACGCTCCCGGTTAAGCTATGACTTTTGCCGTGATCAAAACCGGTGGCAAGCAGTACAAGGTTGCCGCCAACGACGTTCTCAAGCTTGAGAAGCTTGATGCCGAAGCCGGCACCATCGTCACCTTCGACCAGGTGTTGATGATTAACGGCGAAGTCGGTACCCCGCTGATCGAAGGCGCACTTGTCGCCGCCGAACTGCTTGAAACCCGCAAGCAGAAGACGGTTATCATCTTCAAGAAGAACCGTCGCCACAATTACCGTCGTCGCAATGGCCACCGCCAGTTGCTCTCGACCGTGCGCATCACCGAAATCCTGACCGGTGGCGCCAAGCCAACTATCAAGACTGATGGTGTTGCTGCCCCGACCGAAACTATAGTAGCCGACAAGCCGGCCAAGGTCTGCGCCGCTGCCAAGGCAACCGTTGCGACTGAAGCCACCGAGGCCCAGGTCCCGGCAAAGAAGGCTCCGGCCAAAAAAGCCGCACCCAAGGCCGATAAGGAATAAGGAGCTAGAATATGGCACACAAAAAAGCAGGTGGTTCATCCCGCAATGGTCGTGATACCGCTGGCCGTCGTCTCGGCGTCAAGAAGTTCGGTGGCGAAGTTGTCGTTGCTGGCAACATCATCATCCGTCAGCGCGGCACCAAGTGGCACCTCGGCACCGGCGTTGGTCTGGGCAAGGATCACACTATCTATGCACTGGTCGACGGTAATGTGTCGTTCCGCACCCGTGCAAAGTCCAAGGTGTTCGTTTCTGTCGACCCGGCCATGGTCGCTGAATAACCCGGCAGGTCTCTCGAACCAGTCGGTGACCTATTCCCGAGCTTCCCTTTTCGCATTCTCGAATTTGAGCACTCTGGATGGACAGCATCATCCACCGCCTCCCGGCTTCACTGGAAACCGATCGCCTGGTGCTGATCATCCCGACCCTGGCTCATGTGCCCGAAATAGCTGTGCCGGTCAATAATCGGGCAATCTACGCGGTGCTGGCCCGCCCGTCCCATCCCTATGCCGAGAGAGATGGGCGCTTTCCCGTCTAGACCGTTGCTCATGGCGAAACCGAATTCGCCTGGTTGATCCTGGGCGACAGGCATTTCATTGGCGTCATTGATCTGCATCTGCTGCCCGAACAGGCGCCCGAGCTTGGCTATTGGCTGGGCGAGCCCCATTGGAATCAGGGTTTCGGCAGTGAAGCCGCCATCGCAGTCGTTGCGGCAGCCGGCGTGACCGAGCTGCGTTCGCGCGCCCTCTCCAGCAATGCCCGCTCGCGCAAGGTCTTGGCCAAGGCTGGTTTCGCCGAAATTGGCAACGGCCCCGATACCGGCGGCACCAATGCGGGCAAGCCCACCACCTTCATGCAACTGGCGTTCAATCAATGAACGCGCGCCTCAATTTGCCTGCTACCATTATCAGCGCCTGGCTAACCCTGCGCGCGCCTGTAGCAGCCGATCTCGATCAGCTGGTAGCCCTGACCAACAACTGGAAGGTCAGCGAATCGACAGCCGTCATGCCCTTTCCATATCGGCAGGCTAACGGGCAAGAATTTCTTGATGGTCTGGCCGGTCTGGACGCTCCACTGGCCTATGCCATCACCGCTGATGGCAGTTTCATGGGTGTGGCTAGCCTCACAAGTTCGTAGCCGAAAAGTCGTCTGAACTGGACTATTGGCTAGGCGAACCCTATTGGGATCACGGCTATGCCCCCCCCGAAGCGGTTGCCGCCTTGCTGGGTGCGGTCCGGGCCACCAAAAAGATCGATTAGGTCACAGCTCGCGTCCTCGCCTTTAACGCCGCTTCGATCCGCGTGCTGGAGAAATCAGGCTTTGTGATGCTTAAACGCACGCGAAGCATGATCGATCGCTATCGCGGCAAGCCGCTGCTAATTCTGCGATGATGTGCATCATGAACGTCACCCTGCAGACGCCACCGCTGATCCTGCGACCACCGCAAGTCGGTGATGCCGAGCCCATTGCCCGCTATCTCAAAGATTTCGAGGTCGCCGGCAATCTGGCGCAGGAAACCACCTTCTCGATCAAAATGCCCGACCATGGTTTTGCTGGCCATATCGGCTTTATCTCGGACTTAAAGGCCCCATTCTCGGCTATTAGCTGGGTCGACCATTCTGGAATCGCGGCTTCATGACCGAGGCGGTGATAGCCAGTCTCGACTGATTCTTCGCGGCAACTGCGGACGATGCCGTCCTTTCTGGCGTGTTTGTCTTCAACGTTGCCTCTTTGAGCATTCAAACCAAGCTTGGGTTTACCCAAACCAGACGCCCCACCCTGCTCTACCTTGCGCGCAACGCCGAGGTGGAGCATATCGACACACAACTGACGCGTAGCGCCTGGAAGGCTAGACCGAAATGAAATTTCTTGATCAAGCCAAGGTCTTTGTCCGATCCGGCGATGGCGGGAGCGGCGCCGTGTCGTTCCTCCGCGAAAAATTCGTTGAGTTCGGCGGACCCAATGGTGGCAATGGCGGCCGTGGTGGTGACGTCGTGCTCGAATGCGTCGACGGGCTCAACACCCTGATCGACTATCGCTACCAGCAGCATTTCAAGGCCAATACCGGCATTCATGGCATGGGCAAGAACCGCACCGGTGCCGATGGTGCCGATTCCGTGCTGCGTGTCCCCGTGGGCACCCAGGTGTTTGAGGACGATAACGAAACCCTGATTGCTGACATGACCGAAGTGGGCCAGCGCGTCGTGCTGCTCTCGGGTGGCAATGGCGGCTTCGGCAACACCCATTTTAAGACCAGCGCCAACCAGGCGCCCCGCCACGCCAACCCTGGCCAACTGGGCGTCGAAAAATGGGTCTGGCTGCGGCTCAAGTTGATTGCTGACGCCGGTCTAGTCGGCGAGCCCAATGCCGGCAAGTCGAGCTTCCTGGCGGCGGTATCTGCTGCCAAGCCCAAGATCGCCGCCTACCCCTTTACGACGCTGCACCCCAATCTGGGCGTGACCTCGATCGGCGAGCGCGATTTCGTGCTGGCCGACATTCCCGGGCTGATTGAAGGCGCCAGCGAATGCGTCGGCATTGGCGACCGTTTCCTCGGCCATATCGAGCGTTGCGGCGTGCTGATCCATCTCATTGATGGCACCCAGGACGACGTCAGTCGCGCCTATAAATCGGTCCGCTATGAGCTGGCCGCCTATGATGAACGGTTGGGTGAAAAGCAGGAAATCGTCGTGCTCAACAAGATCGACTCCATGCCGGCCGATGAGCTCAAGGAAAAGGTCAAGATCCTCAAAGAACTGAGCAAACAGGACGTGTTGCAGGTCTCGGCCGTGACCGGCAAAGGCACCGAAATGGTGCTGCACGGGGTTATCGCAGCCCTTGACGCGCAAAAAGCTGCTAAGCTCGAAGCCGCGCGGCGCAAGATCGAGCCGAACTGGGCTCCCTGACATGCGCGCCAACGCCCTCGCACCCTATCGGCGCCTGACCATCAGGATCGGCTCGGCCCTGCTTGTCGACAAACAGGGCCAGCTGCGCTCGGCATGGCTGGCCGATCTAGCCAGCGATATTGCCGCTCTCAAAGCCGATGGTCGCGAGGTAGTTATCGTCTCCTCGCGCGCCATTGCTCTTGGGCGTGGTCTGCTAGGACTGTCGGCGACGGCACTGACCCTGGAGCAAAGCCAGGCCGCCGCTAGCGCCGGCCAGA
Source organism: Candidatus Devosia symbiotica (assembly GCA_025050575.1). Taxonomy (GTDB): domain Bacteria; phylum Pseudomonadota; class Alphaproteobacteria; order Rhizobiales; family Devosiaceae; genus Devosia; species Devosia symbiotica. Next base: position 8,893 of record JALBVE010000025.1, on the reverse strand, counting down.
TTGCCCTTAGTCAAGCCTGGGCCGCAGCTCTGGGCCAGCATGCCATCGTCATCTGGCAGATCCTGATCACGCCCAATATCACTGAAGAACGCCGCTATTATCTCAATGTCCGCACCACCATCGCCACCATGCTGGGCCTGGGCACGGTGCCGATCATCAATGAAAATGACACCGTCGCGACCGCCGAAATTCGCTATGGCGACAATGACCGGCTGTCCGCCCGCGTCGCCATCATGATCGAGGCCGATTGTCTGGTCCTGCTCAGCGATGTCGACGGGCTCTATACGGGCGCCCCCTGCCAGTCACGCCGATGCAAGCCACCTGGCCGAGATCTACGTCATCACCCCGGCCATCGAAGCCACGGCCGGTGGCGCCGCCAGCCATCTGTCGCGCGGCGGTATGACCACCAAGGTCGATGCCGGCAAGATTGCTACCCAGGCCGGCACGGCCATGATCATCGCCAAGGGCATCGACAGCCATCCGCTGTACGCCTTGGCGAACCGCGTCCGCCACACCCTATTCCATCCCGCTCAAAGTCGCGCCCAGGCGCGCAAGCGCTGGATCATGGGCACGCTGGCAGTCTCGAGCGCCTTGCAGGTCGATGCCGGCGCCGCCCGCGCCTTGCAGATCGGCAAGTCGCTGCTGCTTGGTGTGACCAGGGTGACGGGCGAATTCGGTCGCGGCGACGCTGTCGATGTACTCAACCCAGATGGCAATGAAATCGCCCGTGGCCTGACCGGCCTCGACAGCGAGGAAGCCCGGCTGGTCATGGATAAGCGCAGCGACGGCGTGCTTGAATTACTGAGCGCCGGCAATCGCGCCGCCCTGATCCATAGCAACAATCTAGTGCTGGTTGGCACTAAGGAAGACAGCCATGAGCCGAGCTGACACCGCAATCGCGCTGACCAACATCATGGCCGAGCTTGGTCGCAACGCCAGGATCGACGCCAAGGCCTTGGCTCTCGCCACACCCGAACAGAAACGCACCGCGCTACTCACGGCAGCCGGCGCCACCAATGCTCACCGCAAGAAAATTCTCGCCGCCAATGCCAAGGATATGGCCGTGACTCTGGCCAAGGGCATTTCCGCTGCCTTTCTTGATCGGATTAAGCTCGCCGATACTCGCATTGACGGCATCATCCAGGCCGTCACCACCATTGCCAAACTGCCTGACCCGGTCGGCGCCATCATCGCCGAATGGGACCGCCACAACGGTCTGCATATCGAGCGTGTCCGCACTCCGCTTGGCGTCATCGGCGTGATCGTTGAATCGCGCCCCAATGTTACCGCCGACGCCGGCGCGCTATGCATCAAATCGGGCAATGCCGTCATTCTGCGCGGCGGCAGCGACAGTTTTCACTCCAGCCACACCATCGTCGAGTGCATGCTTGATGGCCTGCATCTGGCTAGTCTGCCGGTGGAATGCATGCAGCTGGTCCCCATCACCGATCGCGCCGCCGTGGGCGAAATGCTTCTGAGACTCGATGGCAATATCGACGTCATCGTGCCCCGTGGTGGCAAAACCCTGGTCGCCCCCGTTCAGGATGAAGCCCGCACACCGGTCTTTGTCCATCTCGAGGGCCTGGTTCATGTCTATGTCAACAAATCCGCCGATCTGGACAAGGCCGTCGCCATCACCGTGAACGCCAAGATGCGTCGCACCGGCATTTGCGGCGCCGCCGACATCCTATTGCCGCACAAGGACGTCATGCCCACTCATCTCAAGCCCATTATCGAGGCTCTGATGGCCAAGGGATGCGAAATTCGTGGCGATCAGACCGTCACGGACCTGATTCCGGCGGCCAGAGCGGCGACCGAAACCGACTGGCGCACCGAATACGAAGACGTCATCATCGCGGTCAGGATCGTCGATAGCCCGGACGATGCCATCGCCCATATTGAAAAATATTCGAGCGACCGTACCGAGGCGATCCTCGCCGAGGATGTCGAGGCGGTCGAAAAATTCTTCAACCAGATCGACAGCGCCATTCTGTTGCATTTGGCGTCGAACAACTCACCAGCTTCAAATACCGTGTCCACGGGACCGGCCAGACGAGACCATGATCCGATTTGACCCTCCGCCAACCCATCCTCATCCCCGGGATTACCGAGCTGCCGCTCTCCGGGTCTGGCATGCGTATCGGCCTGTTCGGTGGCAGCTTCAACCCTATTCATGACGGCCATCGTCTGGTCGTCGAGGAAATCCTGCGCCGTCTCGATCTGGATGCGCTCTGGGTTCTGGTAACGCCGGGTAATCCGCTGAAAAACAACCAGGATCTGGCGCCTTTGGCCGATCGGGTCGCCGCCGCCCGCCAATTGCTTGATCATCCCAGGGTGCGCGTCACCGGCTTTGAGGCAGCCCATGGCTTCAGCTATTCCTGGCAGACCATACGTTTTCTGACCCAGGCCATGCCCGACCGGAATTTCGTCTGGATCATGGGCGCCGATAATCTGGTAAACTTCAGCCGTTGGGAACGCTGGCGCGATATCGCGGCCATGGTCCCCATAGCGGTCTATGTCCGGCCTAGTTCAGGACGCCGCGCGCCCGTCTCGATCGCCGCCAGCGCTCTGGCCCATTGGCGCATCGATGAAAACGACGCGACCGGCCTTGCAATTCTGCCGGCCCCGGCCTGGGTCTATCTGCACGGCCGCCAATCATCGCTCTCGTCATCGGCCATAAGGGCACGACGGCAACATGTTAAGCCAAAATGAAGAGGCAATCTTGCGAAGCTGTCATCAAAAGCGCACATTCAACCGATGTGATAGACGTTACCAGAACAAGAACTGACTGCTTGCAGTTCGCAAAGACGGCTGCACATTCCGATTAACAACCAAGGATGCTGATCCCTCACATGATCCATGCACTTGCATGGGCAGAAGACCATTGATGATGGCCGCGCTGCCCAAAAACACCGTCACCCCTGCCGCATCGTCGCTGGCGATCCCGGAACGCCCCATGATCGATGTGATCCTGAACTGCCTTGACGAGGCCAAGGCAGAGAGCATTGTTCCCGTCAATATCGTTGGCAAGTCCTTGCTGGCCGATCACATGGTGGTCGCCTCGGGCCGCTCCCAGCGCCATGTTGGCGCCGTGGCCGACCAGTTGATCAACGCCCTGCGCGATGCTGGCTATGGCAAGCCCCGCATTGAAGGCCTGCCCCATTGCGATTGGGTCCTGGTCGATGCAGGCGATGTCGTCGTCCACGTCTTCCGTCCCGAAGTGCGCGAGTTCTACAACATCGAAAAGATGTGGCAGGCCAATTTCGCGGCTGACGCGCACTAGAGCGTTTCAATGCGCATCACGATAGCGGCTGTCGGCCGGATCAAAGCCGGGCCTGAGCGCGAGATGGTGGCCCGCTATCTCAATCGCGCCGTCGGCAGCGGCAAGCCGCTGGCGCTGATTGGTTTTGACGTGATCGAACTTACCGAATCGCGCGCCTCGGCCTCGGCCAGTCGCAAAGCCGACGAGGCTAAGACACTTCTGGCTGCTTTGCCCGAGGGCATCGTGGTGGCGCTGGACGAACGCGGCAAATCCGTCGCCTCCGAACTATTCGCCCAGCAGATTGGCCGTTGGCGCGACGATGGGCGTCCGGCTGTCAACTTCGTCATCGGTGGCGCCGATGGTCTTGATCCCGCCTTCGTTTCTAGGGCTGATCTGGTGTTGAGCTTCTCGCCACTGACCTGGCCACATCAGCTGGTGCGTATCATGCTGGCCGAACAGCTCTACCGGGCCACCACAATCCTGACCGGACACCCCTATCACCGCGGTGATTGACCCACCCAATCCTGCCAAAGGTTAAGCAGTGTTAACCTGCCATTCGCTGCACACTTGATAAGGTGCGGCCACTGATTCGGGCGTGGACCGCCCAAGCTGGAGACGTCATGGGGTTGTTGCCGGGCAAAACACTGGGATTGCTGCTCGTCAGCGCGCTATTAGCGAGGTTTTTTGCCCTGCCACTGCAGGCCCAGACCGACACGTCAGCACCCGACGCCGTGGCGCCAGTGATCGAGTCTACTGCCGAGACCGCCCCCGATTCCGCCACTATCCAATCAGACCTAGAAGCGGTTGAAACCTCGATCTCTTTGAGCCAGCAGCGCATTGATGAGCTCAAGGCCGAAATCGCTGCCATGAAAGGCGATCACACCAAGCAGAACGCCGCGCTGATCGCCGCAGCGCAACGCGTCAAGCTCGCTGAAATCAAAGTTACCGATGTCGAGGGGCGACTGTCCGACCTGATCATAAGGGAACTCGAAGTGCAAGGTCGACTCGACGGCTCAAACGCCGAAATCGCCGATGTGCTGGCGGCCTTGGAGCGCATCTCGCTCAATCCGCCGCCCGCTTTGATTGTTGATCCCGATGATGCGCTGGGCTCGGCGCGCAGCGCCATTTTGATCGCCGCCATCGCACCCCAATTGCGCGCCAAGGCCGATTCAATCACCGCCGACCTGACCGAACTGAACAATATCAAGGCTGCCGCGCTAGCCGAAGAGGCAACGCTGCGCGCCAATCATGCCGTGCTCGAGGAAGAACAATTGCGCATTGCCACCCTGATTGCCGCGCGCAAACAGGGCATTGGCATGCGCACGGCCGAGCTGGACGCTGAGGAACAGCAGACCATCGCCCTGGCGACCCGCGCCACCTCGCTAAAGGAACTGGTTAACAGCCTCACCGCCCAGGTCACCTCGATGTCCACGACGGCTGCCGCCAATGCGGCAGTTGATCTTGATCCGCCGGTGATGACCCCTGAAGCTATCCAGCTGGCCTTCGCCGACAGCGCCCGCACCGAGCCTGCCGTGCCCTTTCGCGTGGCCAGGGGCTATCTCACCATACCGGCCAATGGCGTCAACGTGCTCGACTATGGTGCCAGCGACGACTTTGGCGGGGTCAGCCACGGTATCTCGCTGGTGACCCGGGCCGATGCTCAGGTGGTTGCGCCAGCCGATGGCTGGGTACTCTACAAGGGGCCTTACCTCAATTATGGCCAAATCATCATTCTCAATACCGGCCAAGGCTACACCACACTCTTGGCCGGACTTAAAACCGTGACCGTCGACATCGGTCAGTTCGTACAAATGGGCATGCCCCTGGGCACAATGGGTTCACGTACAACTGGGCGCACCGTGACCACCAGTGCTGGCGCTGCCCAGCCGACCCTCTATATTGAACTTCAACTCAACAATGAGTCCATCGATCCCACTGGCTGGTGGGCGACCCCGACACAGAGTGGATAGAACCCTCATGCGCCTTTCCCCCTTTCGCGCCACAGCTTTCGCCCTGACGCTGCTGTTGCCAATTAGACTCTTGAGTGCCCAGGAAGCGCCGGCGCCAGTTGAGCCCGTGCTCGATGCTGGGCAGCTCGACCCGAATCTGGAAGCTGCCACCTCGACTCCGCGCGATCCGCTTAAGATCTACGCCGACCTCAATCTGTTCGGCGAAATCTTTGACCGCATTCGCGCTGAATATGTCGATCCGCCAGATGAACAGGAGCTGATCCGCGCCGCGATCCAGGGCATGCTGACCTCGCTCGATCCCCATTCGGGCTATCTGTCGCCGGCTGACTACAGCGACATGCAGCAGGATACCTCAGGCGAATTCGGCGGTCTGGGCATCGAAGTGACCATGGAGGAGGGCATCGTCAAGGTGGTCTCACCCATCGACGACACACCTGCGGCCAAGGCCGGCATCATGGCCAATGATCTGATTGTCGAGCTTGATAGCGTCCAGGTCCAGGGCCTCACCCTGGACGAAGCTGTTGGCAAGATGCGCGGTCCCATCGGCACCGATATCCACGTCACCATTGTGCGCGAAGGCGTCGACAAGCCACTCGATTTTGATCTGACGCGCACCACCATCGCCATGCGTGCGGTGCGCTATTCGCTCGAAGGCGAGGGCGGCGACGTCGCCGTGGTCCGTCTGTCCCGCTTCTCCGAGCAAGCCTTTGTGGGCATCCAGAAGGCCATCAAAGACATTTTCGCCGACCGTGACGGTGTGGCGCCCAAGGGCATCATTCTCGACCTGCGCAATAATCCAGGCGGCTTGCTCGATCAGTCGGTCTATGTTGCCGACGCCTTCCTCAAGCAGGGTGCCGTTGTGATGGCTCGCGGCCGCTTGCCAGAGACAAGCGCCCGCTATGTCGCTCAGCCCGACGCTCTCGACGCCCAGATCGCCGATATCCCGCTGATCGTGCTGATCAATGGCGGCTCGGCTTCGGCGTCCGAAATCGTCGCCGGCGCTCTGCAGGATCACAAGCGCGCCACCTTGGTGGGCACCCGATCCTTCGGCAAGGGGTCCGTGCAGTCGATCATCTCACTGGGCTCCGATGGCGCCATGCGCCTGACCACGGCGCGCTACTACACGCCCGACAATCGCTCCATCCAGGCTGTCGGCATTACCCCCGATATCGAGGTCTTCCAAAACGTGCCCAAGGAATTCCAGGGTCGCGACGAGATTATCGGTGAAGCTGGTTTGGCCGGACACATCAAGATCGAAGGCCAGATAGAAACCACCGTTGGTTCGTCAGTTTACGTACCCGCCGACAAGGACGAAGATACCCAGCTGCAATATGCCATTGGCCTGATCGATGGCCTTGAAACCAATGATGCCTTCCCGCCAAAGGCGGATTAGCGCGTCATTGTGCTATGAAATGGTCGACGATCCGGACGGTAGCCGGCCGAGCTAGGAAGTGGCGATCATCACAACGCACAATGCCAACGCCATCGCCAATACGGTGACCGAGTGGCCGTGACCATCAAGGCCGATCCCCAGCAATATCCCACCGACGGCTCGTTGACTGACGTCACCATGGGCTCTGGCGAGCCCAGCTCGGTTATTAGCCTGCCCGATATTTTTGGCGCCCTGCCCGATTTGAGTCAAGAGACGTCTGACAGTTCTATCCCGCGTGTTTCGGCCACCACACTAACCCCTTTTGTCGCCTATACCCACCCCGCCGAAGACGCTATGGTGAGAAATTGGCTCATGATTGCCATTATCGTGACCGGTCTGGGGCTCAATGAGCAGGACTCACTCAACGCCGTCGACAAATTGCCCAGCGCGATGACGCTGGCCTTTTCTCCCTATGGCAAGGCACTGTCCGCAACCGTGGACGCAGCGCGCACCGCTGTCCACGAAGTCATGCTCAAATACCGCTTGAGCCGTTTGACTATCCCCAGAACGACCCCAGATCACTGCTGACCAGTGAACCGACTCGCGTCAAGATCGACAAGCTGTTCTGGCTCATGTCGCGGTTTAGCGGCTATGTCGGGCTGATCAACAATATGGGCGCCCGCTTTACTGCATCGGCCGCCGATTTATCTCTCATCATGGAGGAACTTGGCGCCTGCTGGCTGAGTCATCTCGATGACGGCTCGTCCAATCGCTCGCTAGCATCCCAATTAGCCAAGGGCAATAACATTCCGTTTTCCCGGCCGATCTGATGATCGATGACAACCCCTCCCGTTCATCCATTCTCGCAGCGCTTACCAGCCTTGAGAGCAAGGCGGTGGAGAATAGGCGCGCAATTGGTATTATCAGCGCTCTGTCCATATCGATCACCTCCATTGCCGATTGGGCGCGCGACCTTGAAACCAAGGGTATACTGCTGGTTCCGGCCAGCGCATTGATGAAGTAGAGTCTCCCATGACTGCACCCCGACCTGACCGCCAATCCCTGCCCTATCGTGACTGCGTGGGTGTCGCCATTTTCAATCAGGACGGCAATGTCTTCATTGGCCGCCGCATTGCCGATCACGATTCTGAAGATCGAACCGAAGTCGAAGCGCTATGGCAGATGCCACAGGGCGGCATCGACAAGGGCAAAGATCCGCTACGGGCCGCGCTGCGCGAACTGCACGAGGAAACCAATATCACCTCGGTCAGCCTGCTTGCCGAGGCGCCGGAGTGGATCTATTATGATCTACCGGACGAGGCGCTCGGCATCGCGCTGCGCGGCAAGTTTCGGGGCCAGCGCCAACGCTGGTTCGCCTTCGCTTTCACCGGATCGGAAAGCGAAATCGATGTGCAGACGCCCGGCGCCGGCAAATTTACTGCCGAATTCGACGCCTGGCGCTGGGAGAAGCTCAGCCGCACACCTAAGCTGATCGTGCCGTTCAAGAAAGACGCCTATGATCAGGTTGTTGCCGCTTTTGCCGATATCCCACAACGCTTCGCCCATACCTAGGCCATGAAGACCACCCGTCTGATTGGTGGCATGAACTGGGAATCCACCGCGCACTATTATCGCGAGCTCAATCAGGAAGCAGCCCGCCGTCTGGGCGGGCTGCACTCAGCGCTGCTGTTCGCTAGATTTTGCGCTCATTGCTCAGATGCAGGCCGATGGCGACTGGGCTGGTGCTGGCACGCAACTGGCAGCAATCGCCAGGCGGCTGGAACATGTTGGCGCCGAAATCATCGGCCTGGCTACCAATACCATACATGTCGTTGCCGATACCATCACCGAAGATCTGACGGTTTCCTTCATCCATATTGCCGATCCAACCAGCGACGCCCTGTTGGCCAATGGCTTCAGCACGATTGGTCTGTTGGGCACCCGTTTCACCATGGAAATGGGTTTCTACCGTGATCGCCTGGCGGCGCGGGGCCTGAACGCGCTGATCCCCGATGTTGACCGCACCAATCTCAACGGCATTATCTATGAAGAACTGTGCCGTGGCATTGTGCCCGAGTAATCCCGGGATATCTATATCCAGGCCATAGAGCGGCCCGCGGCCTGCGGCGCCGAAGCGATGATCCTGGGCTGTACCGAAATCACCATGCTGATCGACGATGATGTCAGCCCCATCCTGGTCTATGACATCACAGATCTGCACGCCAAGGCACTGATCACGGCAGTCTTGTCTTAGGGCGCACCGCGATCGATCTCCGCAAAGTATTCAGG
>JALBVE010000024.1 GCA_025050575.1 Candidatus Devosia symbiotica | reverse complement strand
AAATCCGTTCGCACATTGTTGTTACCGCTGTTGATCTGCCTGACGTCGCTGGTAACAGCGGCATCTGGGCAAGAGGCGGCGGCTGCAGACGCAGCCATTGGCCTGCCCAATGTGATGGCTGTGCGTGTAACACAGACACCGGAGCGGGCGCGTCTAGTGATCGATCTGGCCGATAAGACCGAATTCGCTCTGGTTTCGCTGAGCGGACCGGATCGGCTGGCCATTGATGTGCGCGCTGCCACGTTCACAGTGTCCGAGCCCGTCGTCGAGATTAGCGATGAAGAGGTAATTTCGGAATATCGGGTGGAACAAGCCGGTCCCGACCGGGTGCGGACCACGTTGCTACTGTCTGGACCCGCGCAGGTGCAGCAAGCCTATGTGCTTGATCCATTCGAGGATCAGCCGGCGCGACTGGTGGTCGACATCATTCCCGCCAGCGCCGAGGAATTTGCCGCCAATGTGGCCAAGGATATCCAGGCGTCTGGCGCGGTAGTGCCGATGGCTGACAGCTCGACGCCAGCGGGCGGCTCGGAACTGCCGATTGCGACGCGACCACTGGTGGTTATCGACCCTGGCCATGGGGGCATTGACAGCGGCGCCGAAGCGCCCAGCGGTTTCAAGGAAAAAGACATTGTGTTGGCCTTTGCGCTCAAGCTGCAGCATTTGCTTGTGGCCTTGGGGCGGTTCGACGTGGCGCTAACGCGGGAAGACGATACCTATTTGCGCTTGGAAGAGCGCGTGGCGCTGGCCCGGGCCAACAAGGCCGATATTTTCATCTCGATCCATGCTGACAGCTTTCAGCAGACCGAAATACGCGGTGCTAGCGTCTATACGCGTGACGAGAATGCTACCGATATGCTGGACAAGGTGTTGGCGGATTTAGAGAACAAGAGCGACGTGATCGCCGGATTCGCGATGCCGCAAATGGCGCCTAAAGTAGTCGATATCCTGCTCGACTTAATGCGGCGCGAGATGCGGCATCAGTCCTACATGCTGGCGAGATCAATTGTGCATCAGCTTGAGCCCAGTGTGGCGCTGCGGCGATTGCCTGTACGGCAGGCGGATTTCTTCGTATTGCAGGCGCCCGACGTGCCGTCTGTGCTGGTGGAGCTGGGATTCCTGTCCAATGCCGATGACATGGCTAATCTGCTGCAGGGGGAATGGCAGAGTCGGACGGCCGAGGCACTGGCACGAGGGATATCGAGCTATTTTGACGATCTGAGTGCCGCCGAGTAATGTGACAAATTGGTCACGGCGGTTGCCAAGCGGCGCAAGCGTGGGGACCGCGCGGGCTTGTGATCCACTTTGCGGCTTGTCTCTGCTATGATTCTGCCAAAGAGACCAGTGCGCCAAAGGCGAGACTGCATTGACCATCAAGCGTTCTTGATCGTACGAGGCAGCGCTGCGGAGAGATTGACTATATGCTGCGCTTGATCGGCTGGCTGTTCGGCTTTGGTATGTTTATGGCCCTGCTCGCCATTGGCACAGGGGCCTATTACCTAACGATGATGTCTTTGCAATTGTCCGACTACATGGTGCTCAAGGATTGCCAGCTGCAGGTTACCACGCGGGTGCATGCTGCGCATGGTACACTGCTGGCCGAATTTGCCCGCGAACGGCGGCTGTTCTAGCCGATTGAGACGATGCCGCCATTAGTGGTTCATGCCTTTTTGTCAGCGGAAGACTAAAGGCTTCTACGGCCGTGGCGGCATCGCCATCGACGGCGTGTTCCGTGCCCTGCGCGACAATCTGATGGCACGATTGGATGGCAATAGCGCCATTCAGGGCGGTGGTTCCTCGATTACCCAGCAAGTAGCCAAGAACTTTTTGCTAATCGCCGATCAGACATGGAACCGCAAGATCCAAGAAGCGCTACTCGCACTGTGGATCGAATCGACTTTTTCCAAAAATCGCATTCTTGAGTTCTATACTCAACGAGATATTTCTGGAACTGAAATCCTATGGAGTGGCGGCGCTCAACTATTTCGACAAGGCGCTCTAATCAGCTGACCTTGAGCGAGGCGGCCTATATTGCGGATCTGCCCAAGGGGCCGAACAACTACCATCCATTCCGTCGGCCGCAGGCAGCCATCGAACGGCGTAATTGGGTTATCGACCGGATGCTTGAGAATGGCTATGCCATGCCCGAAGTGAGTATAGTTGCCAAAAATGAACCCCTCAATCCGCGATCGGGCGGCAGTCAACTCTATTGGGCGGAATATTGCACCGAAGAAGTGCGGCGCGAACTAGCCAAACTCTATGGCGAGGATTAGCTCTATGGGGCGGTCTGTCGGTGCGAACGGTCCTGGAGTCCAAGCTGCAGGAATATGCGCGCAGGGCGTTGATAGATGGGCTGATTGCCTATGATCATGGCAAGAGCTTCAGCGAACTGGTGGCCAGTATCGAGCTTGGGCCGGACTGGGGCGTCGATGTCAGCGAAATCATGCCGCTGAACGATGTTCTAGAATGGCAACTGGCGGCGGTTCTGGAACTGGGCAACAACAAGGCTCGGATTGGCCTGCGACCCGATCTGGAAACTGATGGCGGTCTATCGGACGAGCGCATCGAGGAAGCACTATCGGGACCGGAGATCACGTGGGTTTCCAAGCCGGTAGAGAATTTCTTAAAGTGGGAGATGTGGTCTATGTGTCGCCTGTCGCGGGCAAAATTGGGATGTATGCACTCGAACAGGTGCCTAAGATCAAAGGCGTGCTGATGGCTATGGATCCCCGCACTGGACATGTTCTGGCCATGGTAGGCGGTTTCTCGTACGCACTAAGCGAGTTCAACCGGACGAACTAGGCTCTGCGACAGCCTGGTTCGTCATTCAAGCCTATCGTCTATGCGGCGGCGCTGGACAATGGCTACACGTCGGCCTCGGTAGTGCTCGATGCGCCGGTGGAAATCCGCAATAGCGATGGCTCGATCTGGCGCCCGGAAAACTATGCGCAGGAATTTTATGGCCAGCAGACGTTGCGGCGAGGCATAGAGCGCAGCCGAAATGTCATGATAGTTTGACTGGCCCACGATATCGGTATGCCGCTGGTGGCGGAATATGCCAAGTTATTTGGCGTCTATGACACCATGCAGCCGATGCTGGCGATGATGCCGTGCGCGGACGAAACTGCCGATATGCGAATGATGGCAGCCTATGCTATCATTGCCAACTCTTGCGGGCATGACCACGGCGTGAATCAATCCGAATTCGGGAGCTAAAGCCTTCGAGGGCGAGGAGGTATTGAAGAAGCCTTCAAGCCCGGCACCGGTCCTAATCTGATGACCTCGGTGATCGGGCTGAATGTCAATACGCTGGACGCAATCCAGCGCCAGCAGCAGATGCAACAACAATATGGCGGAGCGATTACCCAGCCAGACGGCAATGGCCAGTACCTCGATACCAATCTCGGGCGCGGCGGCCTGTTCTAGATAGCCGGTTTGTTCTATATCCCTATCCGGTGCTAAACTAGGCAGCGGAGCCGCGTCCTGTGGACGATGTGCTGTTGGCGATCGGCGAACAGCTGCGTGCTGCGGGGACTAGAGCTGAGGCTCATGGTCTTGCAGCTGCTCATATCGGCTATATCGCCCCGCTTGCCGTAATCAGTCTTGCTGATCCGAGTGCGGCGCGGGACTATCTTGTGCTTTTCAATCCGGTGGTGTTGTCTGCAACCGAGACGTTGGCGTTCTGGCTCGAGGGGTCGGTCTCAAATGCTAGGAATTGAAATGCCGATCGAGCGGGCCATTTGGGTTGAGATCGGCTTTGATACCGCAGAAGGCGAGCACGAGGTGCTGCGATTGGAGGGGTTTGCGGCGCGGGTAGCTCAATATGAGATCGACCAGGTGTACAGCATGTTCTTTCTGAATCAGCTGTATCGCTTCAAACGCGATACTGCAATCCGGAAATTCCACAAAAGCCAACGCTAGGTTGATCGTGTGCGATGCGTCGGCTACGCGGAGCGCCGCGAATACAAGGAACTGAATATGCGTACGGAAATCGAAAAGACCGTCGCCGAAATCGAGCAGGTTTTGATCTTGCTGAGGAGGCATCTTTGACTGGGATACTGCAGAACTTCGCCTCGATGCACTAACCGCACAAACTGAATCCCCCGATTTCTGGAATGATCCGGAAAAGGCCCGCGCCACTATGCGCGAGCGCGATGAACTTGATGTGGCGGTCAAGTCCGTGCGCGAGCTGGAGTCGGGCATTCGCGACAATGTCGAGCTCATCGAGCTGGGCGAAGCAGAGAATGATGTTGCAGTGGTTAAGGACGCTGAAAATGGCCTGCTTGACCTCAAGCAGACGGCACGTCGCCGGCATATCGAAACGTTGCTATCCGGCGAAGTGGATGCCAATGACTGCTATGTCGAAATCCACTCGGGCGCCGGTGGTACCGAGAGTCAGGACTGGGCCAAGATGCTGCTGCGCATGTATACCCGGTGGGCTGAACGGCGGAAAATGAAGGTCGAAATCATCGAAATGCATGATGGTGAAGAGGCTGGCATCAAGTCGGCGACTATCGTGGTCAAGGGGCATAACGCCTATGGCTGGATGAAGACCGAGAGCGGCGTGCATCGTCTGGTGCGCATCAGCCCCTATGATTCGGCAGCGCGGCGGCACACCAGCTTTTCAAGCGTCTGGGTCTACCCCGTGGTTGATGATTCTATCGACATCGAGATCCGCGAAGCTGATCTGAAGGTCGATACCTATCGTGCCTCTGGGGCCGGTGGCCAACACGTTAATACGACCGATTCGGCTATCCGCATTACCCATGTGCCCTCGGGTATCATTGTGGCCTGTCAGCAGGAGCGTAGCCAGCACAAGAACCGGGCAACGGCGATGGCGATGCTTAAGTCGCGGCTCTATGAGGCTGAGTTGCAGAAGCGCGAAGAAGAAGCCAATGCCCAGGCTGCTAGCAAGACCGATATCGGCTGGGGCCACCAGATCCGCAGCTATGTGCTGCAGCCCTATCAGATGGTCAAGGATCTGCGCACCAGCGTGGAAAGCGGTCAGCCTTCGCTGGTCCTGGACGGCGATCTAGATGGTTTTATGGAGGCGGCCCTGGCGCAACGCGTGGGCGTAGCAACCGATGTGGAGAGTGACTAGCCTGGCAGAGAGTCGCCTGGGAAACTCCACCAAGGCGTCAGATGATATGTAAAGATGCCGGCCCCCACAGCGGGGTCAGCATCAAACAAGGCGTGTGTCACATCCTGCGTAGTTGTAAACATAGCCAGGCCCAAAAATGGCGCGTCGGATTTACTCGGCCCCACCAAAGTGATCTATCTAGCCGCGCAGTTCGAAACTGCGCTGGCCATCGTCCCAGACGAGAGCGGCTATGTCCTAGGACCGAAAAGAATGCCTTTGGGTTGATGGCTATGTCGCCCTTGCGTATTTCGAAATGCAGATGAGGGCCGGCGGAAGGACCCGCGGACCCCACCCTGGCTATCGGGGTGCCGGTGCTGACATCGCTAGTCTATCTTGCTTAGAAAGCGGAGAGGTGGCCGTAGCAGGTAACCAGGCTATCATCATGGGTAACCTCGACCATATTGCTATAGCCAAAGCGATTACCGACGAACGAGACAACGCCATCACCAGCGCTCAGAACACTGATCCAGGACGCGGCAGCGAAATCGAGTCTGGCGTGAAAGGCATGATTGCCCGTGAATGGGTCGGTGCGATTGCTGAACCCGGAGCTGCGGCGAAAATTGCCCACGATGGGTATGTAGATCGGGGCGATGTCGATGCTGTCGCGGGCCGCTTTATAGCGCAGCAACGCCTCCATAACCGCATTGGCGTCGTCGACCATCGGTGAATTGTCGCTGCCATCAACAGGCGGGAGCAGGGGGCCGCCAATGCCATCCCCGGCGTCGGGGAGAGATCTACGTCAATGCCCAAACCGCCCAATTCGGAGACAATGCTATCGGTGCGTGCAATAGTGATCTCCGCAATCGAGATCATGGCAAATTGGGTTTCGTCCATCATCTGGGAGACAGCGGCTGCGGTGGCGTCGATATCGGGATTGCCGCTGGCTGTGGCCGCGGCAGCATAGCCCAGCGATGTGTTAGTGTCTTGTGACGGCGACAGAGCGGAGACCTCAATAACCCAGTTCACTTGTCTTGTCCACGAGTACCCGTACTAACTGGTACTGCTCAAGCAGCACTTCCTATTGCTGGGCGAGCTCCTGGAACTGCAGGTTAATGTCTCCGGCCTGAGCATAGCTGCGCGAGTGCAGGCGGTCGACTTCAACACGAAGCTAGGCGATTCTGTCTTCGCTATAGGCCTCAATGATTTGCTCGGTTTGGCCGTTGAATAAGCTGGCAATATTCGGGGAGAGCAGAAGCGCTGTGCCGAGCAGGCTATTGCCGCCCAACAGCAACGTAAACATGGTGTAGAATAGGGCCGGGTGGATGCTGCACCGCGCCGGCCTTGCTATCTGGTCGCCACTCTTGTTGGTCCGACCGAAACTGACTTGATCACGCACGCCACTTCCCTGTCGCACCACATTTATGGTGAGTAGAGTATGAGGCTCTGTGGTTAATAAAGGCTATGTCAGCGCGGTACGGCTAGGTGATGCTGCAGTGTCTTGAGCACTTTTGCGCATGGCCACGGATGCGCATGGCCCGGATAATAGCAACGATTAAGCTATCAGCAGCGATGATGAAACTGGTGCGGATTAGCCCCATAAATTCTCGGCCATAGAGCTTTTTGATCTGCCAAAGGCCGAAGGCGATAATGGCGATGTGGTCAGAGTCCGAGGCAAGCGGCACCATCAGATTGAATTTCTCGCGAAAATTCAAATGGTTGGCGATGCTGTCTGGTGAGATGCCGAGCAAATTTGCGCCATGTGCTTCAAACTGGGCGTCGCGTTCGGAGAATTCCCGGTTCTTGTCAATGCAGCCAGCAGCACTATCTGCAGATTATAGAAATACAGTACGACGGGGCGTCCGCGGTGAGCGGCCAAATGAAAAGACTGCCATCGTCGAGGGGCAGGGTGAAGTCGGATGCTCGGTCGCCCGGTTGTAGCGCAGCCATCGGCGAGATCCTCCTCAGCTGGATGGTGAAAAATATAGTGTCGGTGCTGTAATCCAGCTGGTATCGTGATCCAATGGAGCGCAGCTGCGCTGATTCCTTTGGGCGTCAAAAATTATCGGCCTAGCCTCGTTCTGGAAGCAAGTGAGCGCGTCAATCTTACCACCAGATATTCCCGTTACTACTACTGCATCTCGCAGGCGGCACCCCGCCCGACATGGGGCGAAGATCGCGGTCTGGATATTGGGCATTCCTGCCCTGCTGTCGCTGCTGGTTTATGTCGTGCTGCTGAATACGCCGATCCGTCTACCAATGGCCAGCGAAGCAGCTGAGGCCGTTGCTAGTTCCATATTGCCGTCAACCAGCAAGTTGACCCTGGGGCTCATGGCTCTGGCGCTGGAGAACGGCGTGTGGCCAGTTATCCAGTTTTCGCCAGTGTTGCTGACCGACAGCAAGACGGGCGCTAGGGTGACGATGGATGCGCTTGAAGTGGGCTTTTCGCCAATGCGAGCACTGTTCGGGCAACCAGGCACAACGGTTACTGTCGTCAAGCCGCATATCCAAATCGTGCAGGATCTGTTCGGACCACGGCTGGCCAGTTTTGAAATTGTCGATGACCCTGCAGGAGGCACTCCAACTGTGCTAGTGCAGGAGGGCGATGATACCTTCCCGGCGGTCGATATTGGTTCGAGCGGCATTGATTTGGGCGAGACGAGCGAGCCGGTAGCCATGCGTTCGGACAATGACTGGCTGATCTACAATCTGGAAGGCTGTGAGCAGATCATTGCCAGTCTGGTGGAACAGGCGGCGCAGGGACGGTTCTCGCGACTGCGGATACGAGACGGCATTGTGGGCATGAATGATTCTGTCTACGGCCTGTTTCGCCGCTTTGAAAATATCAATCTCGATATCGGTCCGTCCGCTGATCTGCAGGACACCCAAGGGACGTTTTCGGCAACCCTTGGAGCCCGTACTATGTCTGGTAGCCTCTCGCGCACGCTGGATGTGGCGAGCAATGCTCGCCTCGCAGCCGACATTGCCAATATCGACTTTGCCGCTTTCCTACCGTTCATAGATGACGCGGGCACTCTGGCTGCACTGCGCGGCGCCGGTGCGTTGTCGATCGATGTGAACTTCGACGCGCCGCGCGGCAAATTGGTAGACGGAGATTTCAAGGTTGATCTGACAGGGATCGATCTGCGGTTGAAAGACTCCTACTTTCCGATTGCTAGTTCGATCGTTGATATCAACTGGACACCCAGCTCGGGCCAGTTTTCTCTGGAAGAAGCCGCGCTGCAGATTGGCCAGAGCTCGGCGCGGGTGGCGGGGACGTTCGTCATGGGCCTTGATCCCGCCTATGGGCCGACGCTGGGCATGGCGCTCAAGGCCCGGAACGTCTTCATCCATCCCGAAGACATGGCGGCGCCTGACGTGCCGTTCGACAGTCTGGAGTTTTCTGGATGGTCCGCGCCGCTTTATGGTGCGCTGGGCATTGACCAGCTGGTTGCACGGAAAGGCGCTGCGATGGTGGATGTCGCCGGGCGGGTGGACATGCTGCAGGCGGGGCTCGGCATCGATCTGACCCTGACAGGCGCAGGTGTCCGCGCCGATGATATGAAGCGACTCTGGCCCTATCTGATGGCGCCGGAAAGTCGAGATTGGTTTGTGGCTAATGTCACCGCAGGCATAGTCAAACAAGCTCGTATGGTTTTCAAATTTCCGGTTGGTACGATCGGACAGGAGGACGAAGGCAAGGCAATTCCCGATGGAAGCATCAAGATCGATCTCGTAGGAACCGGAGTGGACGTCAAGCCAACAGCGACGATGGCGTCGATCGCGATCGGAGGCGAAACGCGGCTGCAGGTTGACGATGCTGACGTTACCATTTCTGCCGATGGCGGGCGGCTGGCCACCGCTGCCGGCACAATTGTGGTGACTAATCCGGCAGTGATTATAGACAATTCCAACCTGAACGATCGAATCGTTGAAGTTTCGGGCGATGTGGCTGGGGCTATTCCGGCAATGCTTGATCTGGTCAAAACTCAACGACCGGCCCTGCTGGCCAATTCAGAGCTGCCCGTTGATATCACCGCGCTGACCGGGATGGTCGACACTGGACTGGTCGCGACCATTCACCTGCCAGATGACGCCTCGGGCAGGGCGATGCGATTTGACTATGTCCTGAACGGAACGATTGCCGATTTCGGCAGTACCATTCCGATCCAAAGTCACAGTATCAACAATGGGCAACTGACATTTAGCGCATCCCAGGATGGCTATCAGCTGAATGGCACGGCCGAGATTGACGGCATTGCGGCGCGCATCGAAATCGGCGGCATGCCTTCGAGTGATCCCGAGTTTAGACTATCGTCTACCATGGACGTCGCCGGGATGGCCAAGTTTGGGTTTGATGCCTCCGCCTTCCTGTCGGGCAGTGTACGGTTTGTGGCGCGGCCTCGACCGGATGGGACACTGCAGCTGGCAGTGGACCTCAAGGATGCGGCACTCGACATCAAGGATCTCGGGATCAGTAAGGCGGCAGGTACCACCGGCTCGGTGAGCGTCAGCATCAGCCAAGATGGCGCGTTGACAAATTTGACCGGGGTTAACCTGGCATTTGGCCCGATTCGGGCGCAGGGCGATATCGATTATCACACAATCAACGGACTTGTGTCGGCCCAGTTCAGCCAGCTTGCACTGAGCGAAGGCGACAATGCCCAGTTGGAACTGCAACTGATCGACGGTGGCTATTCCGTGCGAGTCAGGGGAGGGCAACTGGACCTTAAGCCGATGTTGAAGCGCTTTTTCGGCCTAAACAAGGACACTGGCGAGACGCAGACCAACAAGACCGACCAAACTATTGCGCTTGATGTTAAGCTGGACCGCGCGCTGGGCTTTTATGCAACGACGGCCTTCGGCCTTGATCTGGCAATGCAATTGCGCGGTAGCGACGTCCGGCAGGCAAGTCTGACCGGCCAGTTCAACGAGGGCAACGCAGTTTCGGTAACAACCAATCCAGTGCCACAGGGGCATACTATATCGGTGGCGTTCAACGATGCAGGAACGATCCTGCGGTTTTTGGGAATTTATCCCCAACTGGCAGGTGGATCGGGCAATCTAGTGCTGACCAGTAACCGGGACAATGCGGTCGATACCGGCCAATTGATGATGCGGGAATTTGCCATTGTCGATGAGGCCAATGTCGCTCAGATGCTGGGCAATCATTCTGATTCGCGAGCGGCGATTTCTCAGCAAAACAGACTGGATTTTGATGTCGCCAAGGTCGACTTCCTGCGACGCCCCGACAGGATCGAGATCAGCAATGCCCTGATGGCCGGTGGCGCGGTCGGTGGCACCATGCGTGGCTTCATCTACACCAAGCAGCGGCAATACGATCTGACGGGCACCTATGTACCGCTGTTCGGTATCAACAGCATGTTTCAGAAAATCCCTCTGCTGGGGCCGCTGCTGGGTGGGCGCGATGGTGAAGGGCTGCTGGGGGTGACTTTTGCGGTACAGGGTTCACTCGATAAGCCAGAGTTCAAGATTAACCCGCTCTCGGCACTGGTGCCGGGGGTGCTCCGTGAGCTGTTTGAATTTAGGGCCAAGGAATTGCCGTAGGCCCAATGAAACGGCAGCATAGATGCGGCGCCGTTTCATTGATCGGCTCTAGTTCGTCGATCAGACTGGCTTGAGCAGGACGTGACGTTTTTTGCCCACCGAGAGCTTGATGACATCTTCCCCAAGCAGGGCATTATCGCCAATGGTCAGTCTATCGTCGTCGATCAGCGCATCGTTGACGCGCACAGCTCCCGACTGGATATGCCGGCGCGCTTCGCCATTGGAGGCGGCCAGACCCGCGGTGACCAGCGCTGCCAGAATTCCGATGCCAGCGGCCAGTTCGGCATGGGTGACGATGGCGGTGGGCAGCGATAGGTCGATGGCGCCGGCTTCGAATGTAGCGCGTGCGGTCTCCGCGGCTTCTTGAGCGGCGGCAACGCCGCGGATCATACCGGTCACCTCGGTTGCAAGGCGCTTCTTGGCCTCGTTGATGCCACCTGCGGTGATGCGAGCAACCTCATCGAGCGGCAACGTGGTGTAAAGCTTTAGGAAGCGCTCGACGTCGGCGTCTTCAGTGTTGCGCCAGTACTGCCAGAAGTCATAGGCTGAGAGCAGGTCGGCATTGAGCCAAATGGCGCCATTGAGCGATTTGCCCATTTTCGCGCCCGACGAAGTGGTCAGCAGGGGGCTGGTCAAGGCATAGAGTTGCGGCGTGCCGAGGCGATGGCCAAGGTCGATGCCGTTGACGATATTGCCCCACTGATCAGACCCGCCCATCTGCAGCCGCACACCATAGCGCCGGTTGAGTTCGACGAAATCATACGCCTGCAGGATCATGTAATTGAATTCGAGGAAGCTGAACGACTGCTCGCGATCAAGGCGCTGCTTGACCGAGTCAAAGCTGAGCATGCGATTGATCGAGAAATGCTGACCAACGTCGCGCAGGAATTCCAGGTAGTTGAGCGGCATCAGCCACTCGGCATTGTTGAGCATCAGGGAGTCTTTTGGCTGCCCGCCAAAACTCAGGTAGTTGGAAAAGACCTGTTGGATGCTGTCGATGTTCGATTGAATCGTGTCAGTCGTCATCAGCTTGCGGACTTCGTCCTTGAAGGACGGGTCGCCCACCATGCCAGTGCCGCCACCCATCAGGGCAACTGCGCGATGACCAGTTTTCTCCAGCCAGTGCAGCATCATGATCTGGATCAGGCTGCCGACATGAAGCGAGGAGGCGGTAGGGTCAAAGCCAATGTAGGCGGTAACGGTCTCTTTGCAGAACAGCTCGTCCAGCTCCGCGTCGTTCGAGGTCTGGTAAATGAAGCCACGCTCCGAGAGGATGCGAAGGAAGTCAGATTTGAACTGGGTCATGGGGTGCGATCCGGGTAACGTTTTTGTTCTGGGGGCGCCGTCGAGCGGCAACTCCCCAGTTCGGATGATCGCAATAACGCGCTCGAGGTTTAGCGCCCGCCGCCGTCGGCGATCTCCTGACGGCGACGGTCGAGATACTCGGCGCATGCCACCGTCAGCTCATCAATCTTGCCCTCGAAGAAGTGGTTGGCCCCTTCCACGATCTGTTGTTCGATGGTGATGCCCTTCTGAGTCTTTAGCTTGTCGACCAGCTTCCGCACCGATGCGAGCGGGGCGACGCGATCTTTATCGCCATGAATGATCAAGCCAGAAGACGGGCAAGGGGCTAGGAATGAGAAGTCATAGAGGTTCTCCGGCGGCGCGACGGAAATGAAGCCTTCCACCTCGGGGCGACGCATCAGCAATTGCATGCCGATCCAGGCGCCAAACGAGAAGCCGGCAATCCAGCAACCACGCGATTCGCGGTTTATGGTCTGCAGCCAATCGAGGGCGGACGCGGCGTCTGATAGCTCGCCAATGCCGTGATCGAACATACCCTGAGACCGTCCAACGCCGCGAGAATTGAAGCGCAGCACGGCAAAGCCGCGTTCCACGAACATGTAGAACAAATTGTAGATGATCTGGTTGTTCATCGTGCCGCCGAACTGGGGGTGGGGATGGAGCAGGATAGCGATGGGAGCATTAGGCTCCTTGCCGGGCTGATAGCGGCCTTCCAGACGCCCCTCAGGTCCGTTGAAAATCACTTCTGGCATGGTCTGACTTCTTCCGGCCGCTGTGGCTCTGTTCGTATACGTTTTGCGCGGTTTTGGTAGCAGCCTGCGGCTTGACTAAGCCAGCCCGGCTCCCTAAAACATGAGACGCAAAATCTAGTTTAGAATTATTCGAAACTCGGTTTTGGAGCCATAAGCGGCCTGCAAGAGCACTCCTTGTAATGAAGTTAGGCGTCAAATTTCAAGAAGTGTTTGAAGACAAGGGCGTCAAAGCGTCCCTGCGCAGGCATCGATGATATGATCGGCGTGCATGCGCCAAACGGGAAACTTATGACCAGACTGGCGATCTATCTTGATCATAATGCCGCGTCCCCGCTTCTGCCCGAAGCGCGGTCGGCGCTTCTGATCGCGCTGGATCTGGTCGGCAATGCATCCTCGGTGCATAGCCATGGCCGCGCCCTGCGCAATCTGATCGACACTGCCCGCGGGCAGGTTGCTAGCCTGGCGGGTGCTGAGTGGAAGCAGGTCGTGTTTACCGGATCAGCAACCGAAGCCATCACACAGGCTATTGTTGGCGGCGCCAAGACCTTTGGTGCCAGCGCCATTGTCACCAGTGCGGGCGAACATGCCGCCGTGAGCAAAGCGGCCGAAGCGACCGGTTTGCCCGTGCTCACCATTGGCCTGCTACCGGACGGCTGCATTGATCTTGATCAATTGGTAGCGGTTATTGCCCAGGCCGAGGGTCAGCTGCTGGTGGCGCTGGGATGGGTAAATAATGAGACCGGCGTCGTGCAGCCAATGGCGCGGATCAACGCGCTGGTCGGGCCAACCCGTCACACTCTGTTTATCGACGCTGTGCAGGCGCTGGGTAAGCTGCCCCTCGATTTTGCGACCTCGGCACCCGACATGATGGCGATCAGCGGCCACAAGATTGGTTCGCCTGCTGGTATCGGCGCGCTGCTGGTCAAGGGGCATGCGGATCTGGTGCGGCTCATTCCCGGCGGCGGGCAAGAGCAGGGCCGGCGGGGTGGCACCGAGGCGACGGCGCTGATCGCAGCATTCGGCGGCGCAGCAGCGGCTTTTGCCGAGCGCTATGCGGCCGCAGATGTACCGTCGCTGACGACACGGCTGGAAGCGGCTTTGCCAGCCGAGGCGGTGGTGTTTGGCGGCGTGCGGCTAGGCAATGTGAGCAATTTCGCGGTGCCGGGGATCAGGAATGCGACCGCGATGATGGGCCTAGACCTGCTGGGCATTTCCGTCTCGTCGGGCTCGGCCTGCTCATCGGGCAGGGTGGGCCCCAGCCACGTGCTGGCTGCTATGGGCGTGCCGGCAGAACTGGCTGATTGCGCCCTGCGCGTCAGTCTGGGGTGGAATTCGACGGCGGCGGACGTGGATGCGTTCCTTGCCGGTTACCAATTGATCTTGGAGCGCCAGCGGGCGCGACAGGGGTAGGCAGTCTAGGCTGCATCAGTTTTAGTCTGTTCGCGGCGACCTTGAATCGCCGAGGAGCAATTAGGAGAAGCCGACATGGCGGACTACGACCATATCCCGATGCTCAAAGAAAACATTGATCGCGCCACCGTGGATTCGGTGCTGTCGCTTGACGTGGACAAGTACAAATACGGCTTCGAGACCGATATCGAATCCGACATGGCCCCCAAGGGCCTGAGCGAAGACACGATCCGGTTCATTTCGGCCAAGAAGAATGAGCCCGAGTGGATGCTGGAATGGCGCCTGGAGGCCTACAAGCGCTTTTTGACTCTGACCGAGCCGACCTGGGCCAAGGTGCACTACCCGCAGATCGATCTGCAGGACATGTATTACTATGCTGCGCCCAAATCGACACCAGCGCCGACCAGCCTGGATGAAGTCGATCCGGCCCTGCTGGCGATGTATGACAAGCTGGGCATTCCTCTGAAAGAACGCGAGATCCTGGCCGGTGTTGAGCGTCCCAATGTGGCGGTCGACGCGGTGATAGATTCGGTGTCGGTGGTAACCACGTTTCGCGAAGAGCTGGCCAAGGTGGGCATCATTTTCTGCTCGATCTCGGAAGCGATCCGTGAATATCCCAAGATGATCAAGAAGTACCTCTCTTCCGTGGTGCCGGTATCGGATAATTACTACGCCACACTCAACAGCGCCGTGTTCACCGATGGTTCGTTCGTCTACATCCCTAAGGGCGTCCGTTGCCCGATGGAGCTGAGCACCTATTTCCGCATCAACGAGAAAAAGACGGGTCAGTTCGAGCGCACGCTGATCATCGCCGAAGCGGATAGCTATGTGAGTTATCTCGAGGGCTGCACGGCGCCGATGCGCGCCGAAAGCCAGCTGCATGCGGCGGTAGTTGAGCTGGTGGCTATGGAGAATGCCGAGATCAAATATTCGACCGTCCAGAACTGGTATCCGGGCGATAAGGACGGCAAGGGCGGCATCTACAATTTCGTCACTAAGCGTGGCGATTGCCGTGGTGCCAATTCAAAAATCTCTTGGACCCAGGTGGAAACCGGGTCGGCCATCACCTGGAAATATCCAAGTTGCATCCTGCGGGGCGATAGATCGCGCGGCGAATTTTACTCGATCGCCATTTCCAATGGCTATCAGCAGGTCGATAGCGGCACCAAAATGATCCATCTGGGTAAGAATACGTCCAGCCGCATCATCTCCAAGGGCATTGCCGCCGGATTTTCGGACAATACCTATCGCGGCCAGGTCTCTGCCCATGCCAGGGCCAAGAACGCGCGCAATTTTACCCAGTGCGATAGCCTTCTTATCGGCGACAAATGCGGGGCCCATACGGTGCCCTATATCGAGGGCCGCAACGGCTCGGTGATATTCGAGCATGAGGCGACGACGTCCAAGATCTCGGACGATCAGATGTTTTATTGCCAGCAGCGCGGTCTGAACGAAGAAGAAGCGGTGGCGCTGATCGTCAATGGCTTCGTGCGCGACGTGCTGCAGCATCTTCCCATGGAATTCATGGTCGAGACGCAGAAGCTTATCGCTATTAGTCTTGAGGGCAGCGTCGGATGACCCAGAATAGCATCCAGACGATAGTTAGAGTGGCCGATTTTCCGATCAAGCGCCGCGATGTGGCGCCTAGAATTGGCTCCGATTTGACCAATATTTCGAAACCGATGGGCTTAACTCAGCTTGGCGCCAGCTATTTTGCGGTCAAGCTAGATGAGTCTGCGTTTCCGTTGCATGTGCATTACCAGGAAGATAAAATCATCACCCTGTTGGGCATCGGCACCTGCCGCTTTGGCGGAGAGGGCTACGCTGTCAAGGCGAGTGATACCCTGTTGGCGCCCGCCGGGCGGGCCGAACTAGCGCACTAATTGACCAATTCGGGCACGGATACCCTGACTTAATATCTGCGTGTCGAGTCTGCCCGAGATCAATGTGATTGAGCTGCTGGAATTGGGCGTGGTTCGCATCCACAATCGAAAACCTGGCGGCTCGGCGTCGATAGAGCTAAAACGCCCGCCGCCACCGGCAAGTAATTCGGGTTCGCGCCTAGACGTAATTGAGGGCCGTGCCCCAGATAAACCGATGGCGGCAACGCCAGAAAGAGCAGACAAGATGACCGCCCCGATCCTTGAAATCCGCAATCTGCACGCGCGTATCGAAGAGCGTGAAATCCTCAAGGGCGTGAACCTGATCATTCCGCCGGGTAAAGTGCATGCCATAATGGGTCGCAACGGTTCGGGCAAATCGACGCTGAGCTATGTGCTGGCTGGCAAAGAAGATTACGAAATCACCGAAGGCGAAGTGCTGCTCAACGGGCAGAACCTGCTCGAGATGGATCCATCTGAACGCGCGGCGGCCGGCCTGTTCCAGGCCTTCCAGTATCCGATCGAAATTCCGGGCGTGGCAACCATGACCTTCCTCAAGGCGGCGATGAACGCCCAGCGCAAGGCGCGCGGCGAAGTCGAAATGTCGACGCCGGATTTCATGCGCGCGGTCAAGATCGCCGGTACCGATCTGCAGATCGATACCGGCATGCTCAAGCGCCCACTTAATGTGGGTTTCTCGGGCGGCGAGAAGAAGCGTGCCGAAGTGCTGCAGATGGCACTGTTGCAACCCAAGATGTGCATTCTGGACGAGACGGATTCGGGGCTGGACATCGACGCGCTTCAGGTCGTCAGCAAGAGTATCAATGCATTGCGCAGTGTCGGCCGCTCGATGCTGATGATCACCCATTACCAGCGTCTGCTCAACCATATCGTGCCCGATGTGGTGCATGTGTTCAGTGATGGCAAAATCGTCGAGAGCGGTGACAAGGACCTGGCGCTACAGCTTGAAGCCAAGGGCTATGCAGATTTTGACGGCGCGGCGGCCTAATCATGAGACAAATAATTCCCTTCCGGCTTGGCGCAGCCGAAGATGTCTTGATTGCTCAGCTCACCAGCGTAGGTGCGACCGCGGAGGCGGAACGGATGACCGTTGCGGGTCTGCCAACCCGCCGCGTGGAGAGTTATCACTATACTGATCTAAAAACTCTGTTGAGAGTTGTGCCACCTTTGGCTAAGGCAGCCAGCCAGGCAAGTGCACCAGCGCTGCGGGTCGCTGGTGCCTTTCAGTTGATGATCGCCAATGGCGCAATCCAGTCGTCGACCGCCGCGCCGGCAGGTGTCATTGTCGGCCATGCTAAGGGCAGTGTGTTGAGCAAGCGCGACGATGTGCTGGTGCATCTCAATGGCGCGTTCGCGAAGGACTGCCTAACGCTGACGCTGGAGGGCAATGTTGATCCGGTGATCCAGATTGACCACTGCACCGAAGGTGATGCCGCCCATGTCGTAGATTCGCTGAAAATCTTCGTTGCCGACAATGCCTCGGCAGTAATCCTGGAGACGTTTTCGGGTTCCGATACGGCTCATATCGGCAATCATGCAAGTTATTTGGCGCTGGGCAAAAATGCCATTGTCACCCATATCATGGTGAACCTCTCAGCCAAGGCAACGACACATTTTGCTACCAATGAGTATGCGCTAGTCGCCGGCGCCAAGTTGCGGACGCTGACCATTCATGCTGGCGCGGCGCTGTCGCGCTCGCAGGTGTTTGCGCGATTTGCGGGCGAGGGTGCGCATGCCGATTTCACCGGGCTCAACCTGGTTGAGGACGGTCAGCATAACGATATCACCATCGATATCCGCCACGGCGCCGCCCATACGACCAGCCAGGAAATGTACAAGCAGATCGCGCGTGGTCGCTCCAAGGCAGTGTTCCAGGGCAAGATAGTGGTCGAGCGCGATGCGCAAAAGGTTGATGCCAAGATGATGATGCAGGGGTTGATGCTCTCGGATCAGGCTGAGATCTTCAGTAAGCCTGAGCTGGAAATCTATGCCGATGACGTGGTCTGTGGCCATGGTTCGACCTGTGGTAAGCTGGATGAGGACTCTATATTCTATCTGATGAGCCGTGGCATTTCTAAAGTAGAAGCCGAGATAATGCTGGTGCGCGGCTTCATCGCCGAAGTTCTCGACCCGATCGAGGGTGAGGCACTCAACGAGGCCCTCAACAGTGTCGTTGATGGCTGGCTGCAGGGGGTCTGATGGCTTTTGATCTCGATAGCGTAAGGGCCGATTTTCCGATTCTGTCCGAGCAGATCCATGGCAAACGTCTGGTCTATCTCGACAGCAGTGCATCGACGCAGAAGCCGGTGCAAGTGCTAGACCGCATGGATCATGCCTTCCGGCACGAATATGCCAATGTCCACCGCGGCTTGCACACATTAGCCAACCGGGCGACCGAAGCTTACGAAGGCGGTCGGGAAGCCACTCGTGCTTTCCTGAATGCCGGACGTGCCGAGGAAATCGTCTTTACCCGTTCGGCAACCGAAGCGATTAATCTGGTGGCGTCGTCCTTTGCCGGGCCTCGGATCGCCGAAGGCGACGAGATCGTGCTGTCAATCATGGAGCACCACTCCAATATCGTGCCGTGGCATTTTCATCGCGAGCGCAAGGGTGCCATGCTCAAATGGGTCGATGTCCGCGACGATGGAAGCTTTGATCTCGAGGCTTTCGAAGTCTCGCTGAGTGACCGAACGCGTATGATTGCGGTTACCCATATGTCCAATGTGCTGGGCACAGTTACGCCGATCAAGCAGGTGATCGAGATCGCTCATGCGCGCGGTATTCCCGTGCTGATCGATGGCAGCCAGGGCGCCGTTCATATCAAGGTGGACGTGCAAAGTCTGGATGCCGACTTTTACGTCATGACCGGGCACAAGCTCTATGGCCCCACCGGCATCGGCGTGCTCTACGGCAAATATGATCTCCTTGTCGAGATGCAGCCCTATCAGGGCGGTGGCGAGATGATCGATATGGTGACGCTGGATAGTGTTATGTATAACGAGCCGCCGCACCGTTTCGAAGCGGGCACACCGCCGATCGTGCAGGCTATTGGCCTGGGCGCAGCACTCAAGTACATCACTGATCTGGGCCAAGACGCCATTGCCTCCCATGAAGCCGAAACTGCGGCCTATGCCATCGAAAGACTCAGCCGGATCAATTCGCTGCGCATGATCGGCACCGCGCCTGGCAAGGGTGGCATATTTTCGTTCGAGATCAAGGATGCCCACGCCCACGACGTGTCGACCATTCTAGACCGCTATGGCATTGCCGTGCGGGCCGGAACCCATTGCGCTCAGCCGCTGCTCAAACGATTTGGTATCACCTCTGCCTGCCGTGCATCGCTGGCCCTATATAACGGCAAGGACGATGTGGACGCGCTGGTAGACGACATTGAACACGCCCTGACCTTTTTCCCGTGATCGCGAGCATATTTGCATGACCGACGAAAACAAGACTGACGAGATCGTTGTCGACGAATCCAAGATTGCGCCCGCGCCGGCCTTGCTCATATCCGGTATCCAGCCGACGATTTCGGGCGACCTGCCGGAGGCGGAGGTGGAGCGCATTACTAGCGATCTGATCGGTGCGCTCAAGACTGTCTATGACCCGGAAATTCCAGTCGACATCTATGAGTTGGGCCTGATCTACAAGGTCGATCTAGACGATGGCGGCAATCTGGTGATCGACCTGACGCTGACTGCGCCAAGCTGCCCGGTGGCCGGCGAGATGCCGGGCTGGGTCGAGAATGCCGCCCGCAGTGTCGAGGGTATTCAGGATGTCACGGTTAACATGGTGTTCGATCCCCCGTGGGACACAACCCGGATGAGCGAAGAAGCTCAGGTAGCGTTGAACTGGTGGTAATTTGACGCGTTAGCGCCTATATATCGTGAAACGTAGATAGAAAGATTGTGCCCTTGGCCTTCAAGATCATGTCGTTGAGCGACGCCGCTGCGGCCCGCATCAATGAAATCATCGAAGACTCCAAAAAGCCCGTCATCGGGGTGCGCGTTGGCGTCAAAAATGCCGGCTGCGCGGGTATGGCCTATACGCTCGATTATGTGACCGAGCCGATAGCGGGCGATGACCATGTCAGCGACAAGGGCGTAGAAGTCTATATCGAGCCAAAAGCAACTATGTTTCTGCTGGGCACGGTAATGGATTTCAAAGAATCTAAGATGAGTGCGGGCTTCACGTTCTGCAATCCCAACCAGACCGGCGAATGCGGCTGCGGTGAAAGCGTGCAACTTAAGCCTGCCGACCTCAAAGCTATCACCGAGGCACACGCCTCCGCCTAATGGTTGGTTGCACGACAGGACTGTTTAGCCTAGCAGATTCGGGCAATTTGGCTTCAGCCTTGAGATCGCCTCAAGACCGCTCTACCTGCGGCTTTCGCTATCACACCGCCGTCTCACAAGCTGATAGGTCGTGTGTCGCCACCGGGCTCAAAATCCATTACCAATCGGGCACTGCTGCTGGCTGCATTGGCCAACGGCACGAGCCGTCTATCGGGTGCGCTGAAAAGCAAGGACACCGAGTTGATGGCGATGGCGCTGCGCCAGATGGGCGTATATGTTGAGGAGCCCGATGCTACCAGTTTCGTTGTCACCAGCACCAGCAAATTGCTGGCGCCAGATGAGCCGCTATTTCTGGGCAATTCCGGAACGGCCACGCGGTTTCTGACCGCGGCGGTGGCGACTGTGGACGGCACCGTCGTGGTCGACGGTGATAATGAGATGCGGGTGCGGCCCATCGGGCCGCTAGTGGCTGCATTAGTGTCGCTGGGCATCGACGCCTCTAGTCCCACTAATTGCCCGCCAGTGACTATTCGCGGCGGGGGCAGTTTTGGCCGGGGGCACGTAAAATTGATGGCGGTCTGTCGAGCCAATATATATCTGCCTTGTTGATGGCAGCGCCGCTAGGCGAAGCGCCGATTGAAATTGCTTTGACTGGCAACGAGATCGGCGCGCATGGCTATGTGGATCTAACTCTGGCTGCGATGTGCAGCTTTGGAGCGGTCGTCGAGCAGATTGATACCGGCACCTGGAGAGTTGAACCGACGGGCTATACCGCTCATGATTTGCTGATTGAGCCCGATGCTTCTGCAGCCACTTATCTGTGGGGCGCCGCAGCACTGACGGGAGGCGCAATCGACCTTGGTGTCGAGGCCAACGCCTTTACCCAGCCAGATGCCGCAGCGCAGTACGTAATCGCCCAGTTCCCCAATATGCCGGCAGTGATTGACGGTTCGCAGATGCAGGATGCGGTACCGACGCTGGCTGTGCTGGCGGCCTTCAATAACCATCCGATACGGTTTGTCGGAATTGCCAATCTGCGAGTCAAGGAAACAGACCGCGTGCGTGCGGTGGCGACTGAATTGTCGCGCATTCTACCCGGGCTCGGCACTGAGAAGGACGACGATTTGTTGGTCGCCTCCGATCCGAACCTTGCCAGGACGCTCGCGAGCCGCAACAGTTGTGTCAAAATCGAGACCTATCACGATCACCGCATCGCCATGGCCTTTGCATTGGCCGGGCTGCGTATTGCCGGCATCGTAATTCTGGATCCTGCGTGTTCGGGCAAGACCTATCCGGGCTATTGGGACGCGCTGGCAGGATTAGGCGTGAAGTTGACGCCGACGAATTAACTCACGCGGCCGAGGCGCCGAGGCTTTTGGTGGGCGTTATGGCGTTGACCAGTTCGTGCCCGTTGATCACCTGGTTGCGGCCGGCATGCTTGGCAGCATAGAGGCATCGGTCCGCACGTTCGATCAACGATCCGGCCGTGCCTAAAGGACGGAATGCGGCGATGTTGAAAGAGACGGTGATACGGCCCAATTTCTGATTGGTGGAACGCTTGAGCAGTTTCTTGGCCTGAATGGCGCGGTGCACATTCTCGGCCACAAGATCCTTGCCCTTGATGTTGGACTTCAGGGTCATGGCAACCAAACGCAGGACATAATCGCCGGTCTAGTAGCCATAACTGTCGTTGAAATTCTTGAATGGTCGATATCGACCAACATCAGGCATAGCGAATCATTGCTGCTGCTGGCTTCCGAAATGGCGGCATCAAGACCTTCGTCAAAGCTCTTGCGATTGGCAATCTTGGTGAGCGGATCTAATACCGACTCGCGTTGTACGTCGTCCAGATCACGCTGCAGCGCTGCGATATCGTCGCGCGAGACCTGGAGTTTCTCTTCAAGTGACCGATTTGTGCCCTGCATGTGCCGGGTTTCGGCTAAAAGCTTTTCTGCCAACGGCTGCATCGACGCTACAGAGATGTTGCAACCCAAATCGCTACTAGTCGATTGCAGAGAGCCCGAATACGCGTTGGCGGTCGTCATCGCGGTGTCGATGGTGTCGCGCACTGCATCGATTCGGGCATGCATGCGTTGGGAAATCGTTGTCATTCGGTCATTGACGTCGGACTTCAGGAATTCGTTGTATAGCTGTTCGGCCAGACTCTCGCTGGGGGAGTCGCCGTCACAGAATATAGTATGATGCGGCTGTTCAGGATTAGATTGACGCTTGTCGTACAAGTAATAGAGCAATTCGTAGAATTGAGGATATGACGGAATACCGCTGCACTTCAAAAGATCAAATGCTGAATTGGCATAGTCAAGCGCTCGTTTGAATTCCTAGTCCGACAACTCTTCCCCCCGTGCACAGCAGTTGGCAGCGCGTAGCGCTCCCCCAAGTCATTAACGATAAGTACCTTGAAGTCGTTAATGAACACAACAGCATAGCCGCAATAAAAATCGCAGCCTATAAAGGCACTTACAAAATAGACTAGGGATTGATACGGGCAGATCGGAGCAGAAAGGCCGGAACTGATCCATCATCGCCGAACGGCGAGCTGCTGTCGGAGTCTGAGCGCGTATCGCGTTTTTCAGCGGGGCGGCTATTCCGCGCGCGTGTGGGGCATTCTTCGGTCTGTTCTGGCCTAGATTCCCGCTGCGGTGCCGGTTCGGCGGGCGCTGAAACCGGTTTGGTCTTAAGAATGTTCGCGTCAGCTTTGGCAGTTGGCCGGGTCCGCGGGGCGCCGCGACGGGTGCGCGCCGGAGAGAGCTCTGCAACATCCGCTTCCGCGACTGGTGCAACTGTTGGCATTGCGGCGTCCGGTGCGGCAGCATCGGCCTGTGGCCGGATCCGCGGGCCGATGCCCCGTATACGGGCGGGCCGTTCCGGATGTTCCTCACCAGCTTCACTAATCACTGCGGGGACGGTTGCAACGCGTGCGCCGCTGGCTGTCAGGTACTCTATGGGGCGCTGGATCAATTTCACGATGGCGTTGAGATGCTTGCCATCGCCGGGCGCAACAAGCGTATAGGCGACGCCGGAACGACCGGCGCGGCCAGTACGGCCAATACGGTGCACATAGTCTTCAACGTGTACAGGTACGTCGAAATTGAAGACGTGGCTTACTGTGGGGATGTCCAGGCCGCGCGCAGCGACGTCGCTGGCGACCAGCAAAGTGAGTCGATCATTCTTGAAGGCATCGAGCGTTTCGGTGCGACTCTTCTGGTTCATATCGCCATGCAGGGCGCCGGCGCTGAAGCCATGGCGTTCTAGTGAACGAGCCAGGGTGGCTACGTCGCGCTTGCGATTACAGAAAATGATAGCGTTGATTAGTCCATCGGTAGCATTGATGCGCTCGCGCAGAGCGGCGCGCTTTTCTTCAGGCTTGGAGCCTACGCGAACCAGCTTTTGATCAATGGTTTCGGCCGTCGAACTTTGGCGGGATGACTGAATATAGACTGGGTCATTGAGAAACTTCTTAGTCAGCCGCTCAACCTCTTTGGACATGGTGGCTGAGAACAACATCGTCTGACGCCGGGGTGGCAGGCGGCCACAGATCTTTTCAATGTCATCGATAAAACCCATGTCGAGCATGCGATCGGCCTCGTCGATCACCAGGATCTCGACGCCATTTAGCATGATCTTGCCGCGTTCGATCTGGTCGAGCAGGCGACCTGGGGTGGCAATCAGCACATCCACGCCGCGATCGAGCTTCTTGTTTTGCTCTTCGAAGGAGACACCACCGATGATCAGAGCCATCGAAATACGATGGTTCTTGCCATATTTCTCAAAATTCTCGGCAACCTGCGCCGCGAGTTCGCGCGTCGGTTCGAGGATGAGGGTGCGTGGCATGCGGGCCCGGGCGCGGCCCTGTTCCAGCAATGTCAGCATGGGCAGCACAAACGATGCCGTCTTGCCGGTGCCAGTCTGAGCAATGCCGATAAGGTCCTTCTTTTGAAGGACATTAGGAATAGCCTGTGTTTGGATTTCGGTCGGCTTGGTGTAACCTGCAGCGGTGACCGCATCGGTAACCTTGCTAGACAGGCCGAGCTGAGAAAAATCGTTAGTCAAATTGGATAATCCACGTGTAAGGCGTAGCCTGGGGCTAAATCCAGCTCGAGACATTCGAACGATGCGCCGGGATAGTCAGTTGTGGTGCGGGATCGCGGCTGCGAGAAAACATTCAAAACTGGGATGGCCACTGAACGGGATGCACCAAGTGCAGGAACGATGCAGTGGTTCTGAAGCACTTTAACAAGGGCAGGCATTGTCATTGTGACAGGCATTAAGCAGACTGCTCCAGCGGCGCAGAGCATAGCGCAACGGCCCTGCCTGTCAACGGCATTGTGTCGTTTAGCCTTAATTGGCGATAATCTCAGTCTAATTTGACCAAGCCAACGTCGGCGATGTGAAGCACCGTGCGCGAACAAGCAGGCTAGATATCGAGATCAGTGACGAAGGCAGCATTCTCCTGAATGAAATCAAAACGGG
Organism: Candidatus Devosia symbiotica; assembly: GCA_025050575.1. GTDB lineage: Bacteria > Pseudomonadota > Alphaproteobacteria > Rhizobiales > Devosiaceae > Devosia > Devosia symbiotica. The sequence continues at coordinate 3,505 of JALBVE010000024.1, read as the reverse complement.
CTTCTGGTTTGGTGCCCATCAGGCGATCAACGCTGATGCGTGTGGCATCTAGATCGTCGCGGACCTTGACCTGCAACAGCGTGCGGCTCTTGGGCGACATGGTGGTTTCGCGCAGATGGGCAAACGGCATTTCACCGAGGCCCTTGAAGCGGGTTATGTCAACCTTGCCCTTGCCGGTAAACTCGGTTTCCATCAATTCGATCCGATGCGCGTCGTCGCGGGCGTAGAGCATCTTTCCTCTCTGGCTGATGCGAAATAGTGGTGGCAGGGCTAGGAACAGGTGCCCGCCGTCGATCAATTTGGGCATTTCTTGGAAGAAGAACGTCATCAGTAGCGCTGCGATGTGGGCGCCATCAACATCAGCATCAGTCATGATAATGATCTTGTCGTAGCGCAGATCTTCCTCGCGATAGCGATCGCGTGTGCCACAGCCCAGGGCCTGGATCATGTCGGAGATCAGCTGGCTGGCTGCCATCTTCTCGCGACTGGCGCCAGCCACGTTGAGAATCTTGCCGCGCAGCGGCAGCACGGCCTGGCTGGCGCGGTTGCGTGCCTGCTTGGCGCTGCCGCCAGCGGAGTCGCCTTCGACGATGAACAATTCCGCGCCCTGCGCTGCGGTCTGGGTGCAATCAGCCAGCTTGCCGGGCAGGCGCAGCTTGCGTGTCGCGCTAGCGCGATCGATTTCCTTTTCTTTGCGGCGGCGCAAGCGTTCTTCGGCGCGCTGAATGGCCCAGTCGAGCAGCTTGCCGGCCTGGTTTGGCGAGGCGGCCAGCCAGTGGTCGAAGGCGTCGCGAATGGCGGTATCGACGATGCGGGTGGCCTCGCCAGAAGCGAGCTTGTCCTTGGTCTGGCCAACGAATTCTGGCTCGCGGATAAACACCGAGAGCATGGCGCTGCAATGGGCGAAAATGTCCTCTGCTATTAGCGTAGTAGTGGCCTTGTTCTTGGTCAGTTCTGCATAGTTCTTTAGGCCGCGCAGCAGGGCGGAGCGCAGGCCCGCTTCATGCGTCCCACCGTCTGGCGTGGGCACAGTATTGCAATAGGAAGACACGCCACCGTCGCCAAGCGTCCAGCCGATGGCCCATTCGACGGCTCCTTGAGTGCCTGGTTTGCCGTGGCTACCAGCAAACAGATCATCAACAATCCGGGTTTCACCCTCGATCCGGGCAGTCATGAAATCCTTGAGGCCGTCCGGATAATGGAACACGGCCTTGGCTGGCGCATCGTCGTTGACCAATTCCTCGTCGCAGCTCCAGCGCAATTCGACGCCCGCAAACAGATAGGCCTTGGCCCGAGTCATGCGGAACAGCCGCGCGGCGGAGAAATGAGCGGTCTCGCCGAAAATCTGCGAATCTGGATGGAAACGGGTCGTCGTGCCCCGGCGGTTGTTCACCCGGCCTATCGGCTGGATTTTGCTAAGCGGTTTGCCGCGGGAAAACTGCAGCCGGTAAAGCTGCTGCTCGCGGGCGACCTCGACGACCATATCATCGGAGAGGGCGTTGACAACGGAAATGCCGACGCCATGCAGGCCACCTGAAGTCTTATAGACCTTGGAGTCGAATTTGCCGCCAGCGTGGAGCACGGTGTGGACGATCTCAAGCGTTGAGCGACCGGGATATTTGGGGTGGTTTTCAACCGGAATGCCGCGGCCGTTGTCAGTGACGCTTATGTAGCCGTCGGCGCCCAGATGTACCTCGATGCGGGTGGCATGGCCGGCAATGGCCTCGTCCATCGAGTTGTCGATAACTTCGGCAAATAAATGGTGCAGCGCATTGGTGTCGGTGCCGCCGATATACATGCCCGGCCGGCGACGGACTGGCTCAAGTCCTTCGAGAACCTCAATATCTGAAGCCGAATAAGAGCCGATCGTGGCGGACACGCCAGGCGTCTTGACCGCTGGCGCTGGCTCGGAAGCCAGCGGCTGGCGGGTAGCGGGCTCATCTCCGCCGAAAAGATTTTCTGCTTGCGACATGCACATTCCGTCTCTGTGTGTCCGAATCAGGTGTTTTGGAGCTCTACTATATCCAAAAGCTGCGCCCGCGCAGGGCGCGTGGAAACTGGCTAGCCCCGGTTTTCGCACAAAGATGAACGGTTCATGAATGCCCGATTCTAGCTGGGTTCAAGGGCAGGGGAATAGATAGGGTGCAATCACATTAATTCACCCCGTCACTCGTTCAAGGATTGTCCAAATGGCTTTCACCTGCATCGCATTCAGGTCCATCGCTCGCGTCGCCATCGTAGCCATGGCTTTGAGCACATCAGGACTGGCGACCGCGCAAGCCTTCGCGCAGGGCGGGTCGTCGGGGTTCAGCATTGAATTCCAGGATAGTGGCGATGGTGGTCGGAGCTTTGGCAACGGCCAGCGTTATGACCGTCATCGCGGATGGAACAACAATTCACGCCTGCGCTGCCTGAGCAATCGGGAAGTGATCCGCTCGGTCAAAGGTTATAGCTATGACCGGGTCGAGATCACCCGCGAGTTGCGCAATGAGCGCGTGGATTTGCAAGCGGTCAAGGGAAACTGATTGTATTCCATGCGCGTTGACAAATGCAGCGGCCAGATCGATCGCGTGCAGCGGATTGGGCGGGCCTTTGGCCGTGGCAATCATCGTGGCGACTTCAACGATGGCGGCTTCACTGGCGGCGATTTCGGTTTCCAGTTCAATTTTGGCAATTGAGGGGCACCGGTCGGCGCGCCAAGGAGATGGTCATAAAACGATATGCAGGCGTTCTGTTTGTAGCGCTGACGCTGGGAGTCGGCATGGTTGGGCCTGCCCAGGCGTAGCGCTTCGGGATCTTCTTTGGCGACGAACGCTCGGACTTCTTCCACGAGCACATCGGCTGCCTCAATGATTATCAAATTCGTCCGGCGATCGCAGATCTGGGCTATTTTGACATCTTTCTCAATGTGCCTAACCAGAAGCGCATTCAGGTGCGCGCCAGCCAGCATGGTTTAATCTATCTGCTTGATTTTAATCATTTTTCTGCTCATAGTGAAAGCTGGACAAAACTGCGTCCTGCCCGCTGACGGGCCAAATAGGAACGGAACCGTCCCGGAATCGGGCATTGGATTTACGTTCCGTTTGCCTCTTGAAAGCACTTTCTTAAACGCGGGCTGCTAGACCAATCGTGATACGGTTTTTTGTTTGGAGTATCCGTATATGAGCCGATCGGGATCCTAAGTTCTGCGTATTAGATTCCGAAGAGTTCGTTTGCTATCGATGTTTGGCTGCAAGCCGGGTTTTCTAGTATTGCGTACCGGCTGGCTAGGCTGATCATCCCGTGTTTTGGGGCGATTTTTGTAGTGTCTATCTTGTTTTGTCTGGTCTGATCGGCAGCGAATTAATTTTTGCGGCCGGCAAGGCTATTTAGGCTTTGTTCCGATGATCAACGCTAACACGAGGGACTGCATGATCGTTCACAAAATATCACCGTCAGCGTGGCCCCGTTTTCGCCCTGCGGCATCAGCTGCAGGGCTGACCATGCACTGGTTCGGACGCTTTCT
>JALBVE010000023.1 GCA_025050575.1 Candidatus Devosia symbiotica | reverse complement strand
CCGGCGATGCCGCAGCCCAGATAATCGATGACAACCTTAGAAGACGGATAAAGGACTCCCCGATCAAATAGGCAGAATGCCCTCACTGCCTAGAAGCGGAACTGTTCGCTCAGGACACGCTCTTCTAGGCTTGTGCCGGGGTCAAACAGCAACGTCACACCGTGTGAATGATCTTCGAACACGGTGACTTCCAGCACGTTTTGAAATTCGATGTTGTCGGCGACCGCGCTGATCGGACGCTTGTCGGCCTCGTGCGTGATAAATTTGACTACCGCCCGATTGGACAGGATTGCCCCGCGCCAGCGCCGCGGACGGAATGGCGAGATCGGGGTCAAAGCGAGCAATGGCGCCTCGATGGGCAGGATCGGGCCGTGAGCCGACAGATTATAGGCGGTTGAGCCCGCTGGCGTGGACAACAGCGCGCCATCGCAAATCAGCTCTTCCAGACGGGTTTCGCCATCGACCACAATCTGTAGCTTGGCCGCCTGATAGCTTGAGCGAAACAGGGACACCTCATTGAGCGCCAAGGCCGTCTGGGTCCTGCCGGTGGTGTCGAGCATCTGCATTGAGAGCGGGAAGATTTGCGTCCGCTGAACGGCTTCAAGGCGTTCCTGGAGCGCATCTTCAGAGAAGGTATTCATCATGAAGCCAACGGAACCGAAATTCATTCCATAGATCGGCACGCCCAGGCCCATGGCGCGGTGCAGTGTCTGTAGCATCAGCCCGTCGCCGCCTAGCGCCACCACGACATCGGCGGTATCGAGCGAATAATCGCCATATCGGGCCTTGAGTCTGGCGGCGGCAGCATTTGCGTCGGGCGTGCCATTGGTCACGATACAAATGCGTTGATGCGCATCATTACTGATAGTCAAAAGGATACGTTCTCAGGGCTTGTGAATTGTTTCGGGCATTCAGTGGCGTAATAACTTGTTCTTCTCTAGTGGCCAGCTGGCCTTGCCAGATTGTGCTGGCGCGGTCTTTTTCGCCGCAACCACCTGTCAGGCCGTATTCCAGAATGGCAGCGGAGCGACTTGTCGCCCCCCCAATCCCAATGCTACATGATCGCTTACGCCGGTATAGCTCAGTTGGTAGAGCACCTGATTTGTAATCAGGGGGTCACGGGTTCGAATCCTGTTACCGGCACCATTCTCCCTGCTTTTGCGGCCCTGTTGCTCTCGCTCGATTGGGACACGACCTCTGGTGATCGCCTGTCGGCATGATCGGACCTGTTTGGCGAGCGCCGGAGCTTCTGCCACTTTGCTATCTATCTCAGCAAGTCGCAGTCGTTCCTGTGAATTGAGATTTTCCCGATCAGTAACGGGTCCTGATCAATCGCACTTCCTGCCAATACGACTCCAACAAAAACACGATTGATCTAGACAAAACGCCAACTTCTTGTTAATCATAAGATTTCCATCATTAACGATGGGTTAAGGCCAGACTTGGTGATCTCGTAACGAATTGTTAACACTCCGAATTTCGGAGGACCTGCTTGATACGTTCTTGTCAGGAAATAGTTTCATATTCTTCTTGTTGTTGCGTACGTCTATCCTTCGTTATCTCGGTTTGGGGGCTTTTGCCGCTAGTCTGAGGCTTTCCACGGCGCTATCGACAGTTCTGGCCGGGCCTTATAAGTGGCATGGTCGTCGGCGGCATTGGTTCGATCAGTCAGAACGATGACACGACGCTGATCGAGCAGTCGTCATCTAGCATAGTCATGGAGTGGCAGAACTTCGACACCACTGCCGGCGAAACAGTCAGATTTGCGCAGCCATCATCCAATTCCTGGGCGCTCAATCGCGTGCTAGCCGAGCATGTCACCAATGTTGACAGCTCCCTGTTCGCCAATAGCAATGTCATCATTACCAATAGTTCGGGCATTCACTTCGGCCCCAATTCCATGGTTGATGTTGGCAGCCTGATCGCTTCATCCTCTGACATTACCGACAGTAATTTCTGCGCTGGCAATCTGATCTTTGATCAATTGGGCGCGCCCGATGCGATGGTGTCCAATGCCGGTACCATTTCCGTGTGCGATAGCGGACTCGCGGCCCTGGTCGCACCCCCCGGGGGGGTGGGGGAGGATTCCAGTCTGATCCAGGCCGAGCTCGGCACGGTTATTCTGGGCGCCGGTCAGGTCCATACCATCGATTTTTATGGCAACGGCTTGATCAAATTCGTCATTACCAAACCGACCGACGCGACGTCTAAGCAGGCTGACGGTTCAGACGGCGACACCCTGGTCTCCAATTCTGGCAACGTGGCGGCTGATGGCGGCACCATCATCATGACGGCCTCGCAGGCCACCCACATACTCGATACAGCCATCAACATATCCGGCGTCGCACAGGCCAATACTGTCGGCACGCGTGGCGGCATGATCGTCTTCGGTGGCGGCTCGGGCAGGTCCGCGTTTCCGGCAGGGTTAGCGCCAAGGCCAGTCCGCCTGCGCCCCAGGTCGCGCCAATCCCCGCCATTCGCGGCGGCAGCATTCACATCACCGGGGAGACGGTGGAGATCGCCTACGGGGCCCAGATTGATGTATCGGGCATTGATGGCGGCGGTACCGTGCTTATCGGCGGCGGTGATCGGGGCGCGTCGGTCATCGACAGCACACTCGGAGCGCTTGCCAACGCAGCAACCACGACAATTGCTTCAGGCGCAGAGAGCAACGCTTCGTCTGCCAATGGCGATGGTGGCTATGTCGTCGTCTGGGTTAATGATACAGCCGATTTCCACGGTCTGATTGACATCCGAGGCGGCGACAACGGCTTAGTTGAAGTCTCGACCAAGGGCGCAGGCATTATCGACGGCACGGCGCTGACCGGCAACATGCTAGTCGATCCGCAGGATGTTTGCGTCAAAAGCGATGCGAGCACCTGCAACTTGACCACCGCTGGACTGGCGACGCCCTCATACATCAATGTCAATACCATCAAGGGCGTTCTCAACGCGGGTGGTACCTTCACCATCAATATCACCGGGACCGATGTTGACGGCGACAGCGTCGACGATGGCGGCAGTCTGGGTGGAATGGGTAAGGTGTTGTTCGCCAACACCATTATTGCCGTTAACAATCAGACCAGCACCACGGCTGGTTCGTTCATCATGCAGGCAGCCGACACCATAGATACCGGCAACACGGTTTTTAGCGTTAATGCCGCCAGCAAAACCGGCTTCAACCTTGAACTTTACGCAGGCACCAGCCTTGGTGGCACGCCGCAGTCCACCGCCAACATCAATGCGGGTGCCCAATCCATCGATACTGGCGGCGACCACATCATTTTTGATGCCGCCGGCGACATCAAGATCGCGGATCCCTTGTTGTCCTTGGGGAAGGTGATATCACCCTGATCGCCCGAGGCGGGGATGCCGGCGACAGCCTGATTATCAACAGCGGGGATGCTGCCGACGACTACATTTAATTGATGCTGGCACGGGTATTATTTCCATAAAGGGTTCCGCCGCCAATCGCGAGATCAGCATTGGCACCGCAGTGGCCAGCCCCCTGAATGTGTCCGACGATCTGCTGAGCCAGATGAGCGCCAATAAGCTGGTCCTTGGGGATGCTGCAAGTCGTTCCGTCACCGCCTCGGTCATCGATCTCAGCATCATCTCGGCGCTTGAGATCAACAGCGGCGGCGATGTGACCTTCGGCAATACCTTGGATGGCGGTATCGACCTTACGGTCAATTCTGGTGGTACGACCACGTTCCAACGGGCTCGTCGGCATTGGCGCCAACCAAGCTCAACAGTCTGACAACCGAGACTGGCGGTTCGACGCGTTTTGACATGGCCAAGAATGCCTCCGGCACCGCCGAGGTCGATATCGTCTGGAATACTATGATTGGTGACAACGTGACGCTCTCCCCCCGAATTCGACTGGCAGACCGACGGCGCCACCACCTTCAATAGCACGGTCACAAGCCCATCCGACGTCATTTATTAGTGCTGGGGCGATCTAACCTTCAACGATACCGCTTCCTTCGCCGTTCTTTAGACCACCGGCAGCGGCAACGTGGTCCTGAATGGCGGTTCGGTCACGACCACCAGCAATGTGTTAAGATTCTTCAGCGCTGTCGTTCTGGGTGCTGATACTGCTCTGACGTCGGCATATGATATTCTCTTCGGGAATACGTTGAATGGTCCGTACGCTTTGACGCTCAATTCGGCGTATTCGACGGCGCCATTAGTAACCCGCCTGCATTCACGAGCCTGACCACCGACACGGCTGGTACAACCCTGCTCAATGGCGGCACGATCAATGTGTTCGGTAACACCACGACCTTCAACGATGCGGTGACCCTTAGTGCGGACACCACGATCACCGACGTGGGCGATGTCAATTTCAACAACACCGTCAATGGCGCCTATGACCTGACGGTCAATTCAGGTGGCACGCTATCGGTCGGCGGATTGATAGGTGATACGGCCAAGCTGGCCTCCTTCGCTGCGACCGCCGATACGATTTTCATCGCTTCTGCTGGTAGCATTGCCACTGCAAACAGCGCCATTGATCTGACGGCGGACAATGTGAGCATCGGCGGCGCAGTGAATGCCGGTTCTGCCATTATCACATCGGCACCCAAGACCGCTGGTCAGTTGATTGATCTCGGCGGCGCGGATGCGGTCTGCACCCTTGATCTCACCGACGCCGAACTCAACCTATCACTGCAGGCACCCTGCGCATTGGAAGCACCAGCTCTGGCAGCATCGCCTGCACCGACGCAATCAGCCTGGCGGGGACGAACACCCTTTCCCTGATCACGAACAACAAGGTTCAGGACGAGCACTCGAGCTCAGAACGGCGTTGCCGACTCCGTATTCGCCAACCAGCAACGCATCAAAACGAAAGTCGACACGCCGGCAGTGGAGAATGCCTCGTCCGGCGGCGTGCGCATTATCGAGGGCGCTACCGGCCGCAATCTCGTTATCGGCACTGTTGATGGCATTTCCGGCATATACAGCGGCCCTGCCGCAAATGCTGGCCTGGACAGCATTGCCGTCGAGACCAACGACGGCGATCTGACCGTCAATGGTGCGGTCAAGTCCGTCCTGGGCAAGATTTTCCTGCGCGCCCAGATAGACCTGGCGAGCGGCACAATCGACGCCGGGAGCAACTTCGTATTCCTGGCCGACGATCCCGATGCTGTCGCCTCGGCACTGAGTATCGATCTGGGTGGCGCCGACAATACTTTCGGCGTCAGCACACTCGGCCTGACCGATGCCGAACTCGACACCATTACCGCCGGCGTGCTCCAGATCGGCCACGCCGGATCCCCCGACATAACGATCACCGGCGAAATCATGCCTGCGCATGTCTCCACCCTCGATCTCCAAACCAGCGGTGCCATCTTCGGCAGCCACACCGGCAATGACATCACGGTGACCAATCTCGCCCTGTGCACCGGCACCAGTATCGGCGACGTTAATCCGATTGAGACGACGGTCAGCAATCTGGCCTTTGCCAATACCGCAGGCGTGTTCAACCTGACCAATTACGGCAGCCTGACCATCGGTGCAGTCGACGGGCGCCACGGTCAATATGAATGCCTATACGGGCGGGACACTCACCTTCGCGGCCAACACTTCGAGCGGCAGCGACGCGAACTATTATTCGGCGGCTGGCGTGATCACTGCCAATAATAGCGTCACGGTGTCCAGATGCGGTGCGCTGGCTCTGGGCACCAGCCTTGGCACAGTCGGTTTCGACGGAAACCTGGCTGCAGCCGGCGCTATTTCCGATAATGCCAACATCGTCAACATTATCGGCTCGACAGGTGATGCTGAAATCCAGGATGGCGTTGATGTCGCGCGTTCTGGCGGCGTGACCCCGACGCTCAATGTTGGCGCGAACAATTTCTCGGGTGGCGTCACCATCCACAAGGCCCTCCCGTGTTCGGCGATGGCCATAGCACCACCATCGTCAATGTCGCAGACAACACTGCCGGCATGACGATCTGGACCTCCAATGTTACGATCGATGGCTTCCGCTTCACCGGTAACAGCACTCCGGTTAATGCGATCGGCGTTCTTGTGGATGGCGGTGCTGGAGCGGTGAGCAATATTCTGATTGGCGACGCCGATGCTGACTTGCTCGGAAACTGCTTCACCGGGCTCACCACCGGCCTACACGTCGACGATGGCTTCTCGAGTAATGCTATTGGAATCGAAATCGGGGTTGGCAATGTTTTTGACAATTCCCAGACCGGCATGCTCTTTAGTGTCATGGGCGTCGATATCGTTGGCGATACATTCAACAACATAGACTTCGCCAATCTGGCGGGGAATTACATTTTCCTGCTCAATAGAGCCGAATTTGTACACAGAAAGCCGACTTTTCTTAATGTCAGGAGCGCTTTTTGACGGGCTTTCAACCGCGTCCATCAGATTGGCTGAGCGCTGTACGCTTAAAGGCAAGCTCATCCATTATCTCGACAATGGCACGAACGGCCTGATCCTCTACGGTGGCCTGGTTGTTCCAAATGCCAGCTCCATCCAACTGGCGGTAAATGCGGCCGGTTACCTCGGTGGCCTTCAAACGGTCGATGTTGGTGCTGGCACGTTCGGCGACTCGGTTGAAGTTTGGGTTGACGACCTCACTTTGCAGGGTCATGGCGCGACGACGATCATTGACGCAAGTGCTGTCGATCTCTTCGCCAATAATGGCGACGTCAACACAGGCTTCAGCATTTCGGGCACTAGAGCGACGATAACGGCCTTCAAATCGGTTGGCGCCGCGCTCGGAGAGCTAGGGCGGCTGTTGCCCTCACTGCCAGTGAGCACAGCTGATCACTTGATCTTGGGCCAGATGTCCGACAGCCGATAGTCGGCCGGCTAGGGATCAGTCGGGGCGAGCATTTCCTGCCGCGTTCCGGCGATCCAGGAGCGGCCGGTAATGGAGGGGATGATAGCCGGTGTGCCGGCCAGATCCGCCAGCGCCTCGATCCGGCAGTGGAATTTCGATCCGATGATCGAGCTGGCAAGATATTGGTCGCTTACCCCCATCAGTCCGCGCGCCTGCAGCGCCGCCATACGGGCTAAGCAGCCAGTGCCGGTGGATGAGCGGTCGATCTTTCCAGACTGGATCACCACGGCATTGGCGCTGGTCAGCGTGCCGTCGACGGTCTCGAGTGGGCCGGCGATCTGGTAGAACGAGATATGGGCCCAGTCCGGATTAGTCGGATAGCTAAAGCCAAGCTGTTCATTGGCGGCGCGGGTGATGCGGATGCCCATTTCAGCAATGTCGCGTGCCTCTTTTTCGACAATGGCAAAGCCCAGTGCTTCTGCATCGGCAATCACAAAACTGTCGCCGCTATAGGCGATATCAACCGTGAGCGTTCCGATGCCTTCCACCTCGATGGTAGCGTCGAGCTTGCTGGCAAAAGAGGGCGCATTGCGCACGGTTATTGACTGCGCCTTGCCGTCAGAACATTGCGCCACGATCTCAATCAACCCGCCCGGAGCCTCGAGCACCATGCGGATTTCCGGATCGGTCATCGGCACAATGCCGGTGTCGAGTAACACGGTCGAAACGCAGATCGAGTTCGATCCAGACGTCGGCGGGGTGTCCTCTGGCTCCATGATGATCCAGCCTATCACCGCCCGCTTGTCCTTGGCTGGCACCAGCAGATTGATGTGGTGGAACACTCCGCCGCGCGGCTCGTTCAGCACGAAATTGCGCAGGCTCTGATTTCGAGCAATCCAGCGTGAATGCTCCCAGATCGCCTCGCCCGGCGGCGGCGCCAGATCGGTAATGGCCACAGTAGTGATTGGGTAATGGCCACAGTAGTGATGTCGCCGCTCCAGGTATTCTCAATGGTCATGGGAATGCCGCTGGCCACAGCCAGATCGCGCATCAGCCTGGCCTTGATCAACCCGCCCACCTTGGAGATTTTGAGATTGATGACATCCATTGCGTCGTCGGCTAGCCCTTTGACCAGGGAACCAACATTGTCGATCATCTCATCCAGAATGAACGGCCGGCTCGTCCGGCGCCAAATGGATATGCACTCTTCATAGGTCATGCAGGGCTGCTCGATATAGACATCGAGATCGGCCACCGCAGCTACCACGCGGGCTGCCTCGGCGCGGTTCCAGCCGGTATTGGCGTTCGCCACCAGAGTGTCGCTGGGCGACAGGATCGCCCGGCAGGCGCGGATACGAGCAATATCGTCCTCGGCACTGCCGCCGACCTTGAGCTGGAATTTGGTGTAGCCTTCAGCACGGTAGCCCGCGATTTTGGCCGCCATTTCTTCCGGCGATTGCTGGGAAATGGCGCGATAGAGCATCACCCTGTCCTGCGCCACACTGCTCAGCAGCGCATAAACCGGCAGCCCGGTTAGCTTGCCTAGGATATCCCAGCAGGCGATGTCGATCGACGCCTTGATGTAATTGTGCCCGCGCAGCACCGCGTCCATTTGCCGATTGATCTCGCCCAGATTGGTCGGGTCCATGCCGAGCAGTTTCGGACCGATTTCCTGCAGTCCGCTGTATACGCCCAATGCATAGGCTGGCAGATAAGCCAAGCAGAGTGGATAGCATTCGGCATAGCCAATGATCCTCGCATCGGTTTCCACTGCCACCACCGTGGTGTCGAACATTTCCACAAAATTATCGTTCGACCAGCTATAGAAGCCTTCCTTGAGCGGCAGATCGACCTGCCAGGCGGTGATGGCGGTAATCTTTATGGCATAGATATCCTTGCGTTAGCTGACCAGAAAGCCCCGCTTGAACGGGTCGCAATCATCGACAAAAATCGTATTGAGCTCGGTCATCCGGGCCCAGCCGGCAATCGAGGATACAATTGCGGGTAGATCGCCAACCATCAGCGTGTCCTCTACCCGGCCCTTGAAGATAGAGCCGATAATGCTCTCATGCACGAAGGTATCGCCGGCCTTGAGCTTGCCCTTGCCATACCATTGCGCCATGCGCGCCGAAGTGCCGATTCTACAGGGAGAGCGGTCGATGGCCTTGTCGCCATAAAACACCGCATTGCGCGCCGTGCCGCCGGACGTCTTGGGTGTGCCGATCCACATGATGTGGCTCAGTCCGTTAATGTCCTGCTTTTCGGGGTGGACGAAACTGTGCGCCGCGTTCAGCCGCTGCCGCAATACCTGGCTCCAGCGGATGGAGTCAGCGGCCGAGAATTGGTCCATATCGGCAAAGTTCTCTTGGCTGTCGATGATCGCATAGAAATTGCTACCATAGGCTACGTCGACCTTAAGCATGCCCAGATTAGGGCGCTCCACCTCAAGATCGATCTTGTAGAGGAATGGAGAGCACATTGGTGATCTTGACCTTTTCGACATGCTCGCCAACCTGGGTGTATTCGGCGATCAGCAGACCGGCTGGCACTTCGAGCCGCACCATGCCCGGCACCTTCAGGGTAATAAGTCCCTGTTCGATCGCCATGGTCACCGTGCCAATGGTGTCATGCCCGCACATGGCCAGGCACCCCGACGTTTCGATGAATAGGATCGCCATATCATTGGCTGGATCGGCGAGCGGATAAAGGATTGAGCCCGACATCGACATCATGGCCGTGCGATTCGAACATCAGCGCGGTGCGGATTCAGTCATAATGCGTCAGGAAATTAGCTCGCCTCTCCAGCATGCTACCTCCCTTAAGCAGTGGTCCGCCGCCGGCCACTAGTCGCATCGGATTTCCGCAGGTATGCTCGTCTACGCAGAAGAAGCTGTATCGTGCCATACCAGATCGCAAATTAAAAGCGGTCCGCTGCAAAGGGCGCGATGTCGATTGAAAGCGGTTCATGAGCAATCAGCTCGGCCACCAGCCATGCCGTTGCAGCCGATTGCGTCAGGCCAAGATGCCCATGCTCAAAGGCATAGACAATGTCGGGTGATTTCTTGCCGCCCTCGGTCTTGAGGCCAGGCATGAAGCTGGCGGCCTTTTTGAGCATGGCGTCGGCACGGGCATAATTGGGCGGCAAATCGAGCCCGCCCAGTTTCACCACGCCGCCAATGCGAATGCCGTTTTTCAGTGGGGCGACGACAAAGCCGTGCTCGCCAAAGATCAGCTGCCGCTGCAACACGAACGCGCCGCCAGGCGGGGTGGTATTGTAGCCCCGTTCGGTATCGAGAAACACTTGATCGCTCAGTCCCGCTACAAGTTGTTTCGACCAGGCGCCACAGGCAATCACCACCTGCCTGGCGATCAGCCGCGTGCCATTGGCCAGCATGACATCAATGTCTCCATCAACCGGCCGCACGGCACTGACGCTTTCAATCAGCAGTTTGGCACCTTGCTTGAGCACCGCTGCACCAGGGCACAGACAAATTTATAGGGGTCGCTGACGGTCTGCCATTGCGGCACGAAAGTGCCTGCCACAAAGTGAGAGGTCAGGCCCGGTTGCAGTTCTTCCAGCCAGCCACCGCGCACATGCTCAAAGCGGATACCATTGGCCTCGCGCACCGCTCAGCTGGGCAGGCTGCCCTTGAATTCGACCTCGCTCTCATAGAGCTCAAACGAGTCATCCGAGCGCACCATGTGATCGGTGCGCGCTGCTTGTGTTAGCGCCGCCATTTCGCTGCGCGCCAGGTCCATCAGCTCAATCTGCGTGGCGATGCTGGGCGCGCTTCTGTCGCCCAACACATTGATCATGTCGGTGATGCGGCGGCTGTCATGGCTGGATTCATTGACGGCCACGATGTTCTTCTGATCGTTTATGGCGACGAAGTCTTCGGGCAGCAGGCCAACCTTGTAGGCGACGTAATTGTTGTAGATCATCATCGGTAGGTCGACGGCCTGGGCCAGCGCCTTGAAATGGGTGACCGCTTCGCGCGCATCCTGCTGATAGGCCATAGTGGGCAGGGCCATGCTGCCGTCAGCGCCGGCCGCCTTGAGCCGCTTGGCGTCTCGATGGCCAGATCGGTGGTGTATTCGGCAATGCCGGCAATCACCGGTGCGGGCCCATTGGCCGCTTCCACGGTCGTGTGGACCACAACCTCTTTTTCGTCCAGCGACAGCAACGAATTTTCGTCCGGCGTGCCCAGCATGATCAGGCCCCCGCAACCCGCTTTCAGCTGGATTCAACATGCTTTGCCATCGAGGACATATCCAGCGCCCCGCCCTGCTTCATTTTCATCATCAGGGCCGGGACAACCCCTCGCCAATTCACAATCATTTCTGTTTCACAGTGTCAGGATTGATGATAGTTCATTCGCCCAGGTAAGCCTGGACGATGGATTTGTCGACGCGCAGCGTGGCTGCTTCGCCCTCCATGCAGATATGACCGCTTTCGAGCACATAGCCGTAATGGGCCAGCTTAAGCGCCAGCCGCGCATTCTGTTCAACTAGCAGGATTGTTGTCCCGGCCTCGCTTAGCTGTTTGGCGATTCTCATGGTCTCGATCACCAGCTTGGGGGCCAACCCCATCGAGGGTTCGTCCAGCAGCAGCAGGCGCGGGCCATGCATCAGCGCGCGACCGATGGCCAGCATCTGCTGTTCGCCGCCCGACAGCAGCGATCCATCGCCGTGTTGGCGTTTTTCCAACACGGGGAACAGCTCGAATACTTCTTTCATCCGCTTGTGACGCAGGGCAGGGTCTTTGACGGTAAAAGCTCCTAATTCGAGGTTTTCCCGTACGCTGAGACCGCGCAGCACGTGCCGGCCTTCAGGCACATGCACCAGCCCGCGCCGGGCAATTTCATGCGCCGGTATCTGGGTAATGTCCGCGCTCTCAAACCGCACCGCGCCGCCTGAGACGCGCACCAGTCCTGAAATGGTCTTGAGCGTGGTCGTCTTGCCCGCCCCATTGGCGCCCAACAGCGTCACCATGGCCCCGGTCTTTACCGTCAGGCTGATGCCGTTCAGCGCCACGATCTTGCCATAGCCGGCCGTGACGTTCTCCAGCTCAAGGATAGTTTCGGTTTGGGTGCTCATAGCAGATTCTCCCCATCATCCTGGCCCAGATAGGCTTCGATCACCTTGGGATTGGCCTGGATCTCCTTGGGAGCGCCCTCGGCGATCATAATACCATGGTCGAGCACGTTGATGTGTTCTGAAATCTTCATCACCATGCCCGTGTCATGTTCGATCAGCAGCACCGAGATATCGAGCTCGTCGCGGATTCGCCCGATTAGATCGAGCAGCCCCTGTTTTTCGCCAGCATTGAGCCCGGCTGCCGGTTCATCGAGCAGCAGAAGTTTGGGTCGGGTCGCCAAAGCACGTGCAATCTCGACGCGCCGCTGGTGGCCATAGGCCAGATTGGTGGCGTCGCGGTCCACCTCTTCGGCAATGTCGACAAACTCCAGGCACTCAATGGCGTGCGCGCGGATCATGGCTTCCTCGCGGCGCTGGCCGGGTAGGCCCAGAATAGCCTCGATCGACCCGGCCTTGGAGTGGCAATGGCTGCCGCTCATAACATTTTCTAGCACACTCATTTGCTGGAATAGCCGAACGTTCTGAAACGTGCGCGCGATCCCAGCTTGAGTGACCTTGTGGGGCTTGAGGTTCATCAATTCATGGCCATCAACCTTGATTGAGCCCGACTGCGGCCTGTAAAAACCGGTAATGCAGTTGAACAGCGAGGTCTTGCCTGCGCCATTGGGTCCGATCAGGCTGGCGATCACGCCGCGCCCAACGGTGAAGTCGACGTTGTCCAGCACTGTATTGCCAGCAAAGCCAAGATTGATGCCTCGTAGTTCGAGAAGGGGAGTGCCCATCTATTTCCCCTTCACCGACCAGATGCCATTGGGGCGGAACAGCATCACCAGCAGCAGGCCGACCGCAAAGAGCAACAGGCGATATTCGCCCAGATCGCGCAACAATTCTGGTGCCAGCACGACGATGAAGGCGCCTAGAATGACGCCGGGAATCTTGCCCATGCCGCCCAGGATCACGGCCATCAGGATCAACACCGATTGCTGGAACGAGAAGCTCTCCGGTGAAATCGCCCCCAGATTGACGGCAAAGAACACCCCGGCCACCGAGCCGAAAATGGCGCCGATCACATAGGCCGCTAGCTTGATGCGCACCGTGTCGATCCCCATCGCCTCCGCCGCATCTTCATCGTGCCGCACATAGAGCCAGGCGCGTCCCAGCCGGGAATGCTGCAGCCTGACACTGACCACCACTGCGATGATCGCCAGCAGCAGGAACACATAGTAGAACTCGAACGGGGTATTGATGTGCCAGCCAAACAGCCAGGGCTGTTCAATGCCCGATATACCACTGGCGCCGCCAGTGATGTCCAGATTGCGTGCGCTGAACCGCACGATCTCGCCAAAGCCCAGCGTGACGATGGCCAGATAGTCCGATCGTAGCTGCAGGGTGGGCGTGCCGATGATGATGCCAGCCACTGCTGCTGCACCCACGGCTATGGGCAGGGTGAGCCAGAAGTTGAGCCCGAATGTGTTGGTCAGAATGCCCACGGTATAGGCACCCACGGCAAAGAACGCTGCATAGCCCAGATCAAGCAGACCGGCATAGCCTACCGCCACATTCAAGCCCAGCGCCAGCACCACATAGAGCAGGGCATTGGTCAGGATCACGGTGGCATAGGGCCCAAGCGAAATGGGCGCCATCAGCAGCAGCGCGATGATCACTGCAAAGGCTATATAGCGTTTCCAGGGTTCGTTGAACTGGGCGATGATATTGTTGAACGCGTTTGAGCGAGTCTGGGCCATGTTACATGCGCTCCTGCTCGGATTTGCCCAACAGACCGGTGGGTTTGAGCACTAGCATCAGGATCAGCACGGCAAACGAGAAAACGTCTTTCCATTCGCTGCCAATGCCGGGGATTTGGGTGCCAAACGATTCCAACAGGCCTAAGATCAATCCGCCTAGCATGGCGCCGGGGATCGAGCCGATGCCGCCGATAACCGCGGCGGTAAACGCCTTGATACCGATCAGAAAGCCCATGAAATACCAGATCGAGCCATAATAGGCGCCCGCCATGGTGCCGGCCGCAGTAGCCAGCGCTGAGCCGATGAAGAATGTCACTGCGATCACCGCCGTGACATTGATGCCCATCAGGCGGCACATGTCCTTGTCGATCGAGATGGCTCGCATCGCTCGGCCATATTGGGTGCGCGAGACAAACAACTCCAGCCCGATCATCAGCGCGGCAGCGGTGCCCACCAGGATCATCTGGTTGTAACTGACGAACAGCATGCCCAGATTGATATCGCCAAAGCCCAAATCGGCACCCATTGGCTGATACTGGCCATGAGTGAGGGTAAGCACGCTGTTCTGCAGCACTAGCGACACGGCCAGCGCGGTAATCAGAATGGAAAGTCGGGGGGCATTGAGCATCGGCTGGTAGGCGACCCGTTGTATCACCACACCCAGAAAGCCGACGGCAATCATTGCCACCACCATGGACACGGCTACCCCGGTCCAGCCTGGTCCGACAATCGGCGCGATCACCGAGAGCACCAGAAAGCCGATAAAGCCGCCAACCATATAGATGTCGCCATGCGCGAAATTGAGGAGCTTCACCACACCAAAGATCATGGTATAGCCCAGCGCGACCAGCGCATAGAATGAGCCGAGTACCAGCCCGTTCACCAGCTGCTGCAAAAAGATATTAAGGACCGACATTCATAAGCTCTCGCCTGATGCCGATTGTCGTTGGCCCCGCCGCTCGATTCGGGCGGCAGGGTCAGGACCCTGTGTGACTTATTCAGCTGGGGTCCACTTGCCACCCTTGCTCTGAAGCACCACGAAATTGGAGTGGGCAAGGGTGTTTTCTGGAGTAAAGATGATTGCGCCGGTAATGCCGGTGTAGTCTGCGGCGTTGATGGCGGCGTTGATGGCGGCGGCATCGGTGCCATCGGCAGCCTTGATCGCATTGGCGAGCAGGTTCATGCCGTCATAGGCTAGCGGCGCATAGGGGCCGGGCGCGCTGCCATAGGCGGCGGTATAATCAGCGATGAAGCTCTTGGCCTCAGGCAGGAATTCGGCGGTCGGGTTCGAGAAGCTCACAACGCCTTCTGCGGCCGAGCCAGCAATGTTGAACAGCTCAGGAGAGTTAGAACCATCGCCCACGGCGATCTTGCCCTGAAAGCCGGCTTGGCGCAGCTGGCGGATCAGCAGGCCGCCATCGGCGTAATAGGCGGTCCAGAACACGGCGTCCGGATTGGCCGAGCGGATGGCCGTCACGATGGACGAATAGTCCTGCTCACCCTTATTAGCGACTTCAAACGAAGGAACAATGTTGCCAGCAGCTTCCCAGTTCTTCTTAGTCATGTCGGCAAGGTCCTGCGAATAGGCATCGCCCTGGTTGACGATAGCCAGCGATTTCACACCATTGGCGGTGAAATATTCAATGGCCTTGGTCGCTTGATCATTGCTGGTCGAGTTGATCATGAATGCGTTGCCGGGATTAGCCGAGATCAGCTTGGTTGAATTGGCAGCAGCGATGACGAAGGGGATATTCGTATCACCGAAAATCTTCAGCGTGGGAACGGTTGCGCCCGAG
Organism: Candidatus Devosia symbiotica; assembly: GCA_025050575.1. Lineage (GTDB taxonomy): Bacteria > Pseudomonadota > Alphaproteobacteria > Rhizobiales > Devosiaceae > Devosia > Devosia symbiotica. Next base: position 13,091 of record JALBVE010000023.1, on the reverse strand, counting down.
CAATAGCCACCGACAATGCCCACGACGTCGGATGAGGCTAGCTTGCTGGCCGCATTGACGGCCTGCTGCGGATCGCAGCCATCATCGCCGACAACCGAGCTCAGCTGCTCACCCATAATGCCGCCTGCGGCGTTGATTTCAGCAATGGCCAGATCGACCGCATTGGCCATGTCCTGCCCGTAGGCGGCCTCTGAACCCGTGGTGGGTACGAGAATACCGATTTTCATTTCCGCATAGGCGGGTGCAGCGAAGGCCAAAGCGATCGCGGTGGTCGTCAGAAGGACTGCTATTTTCATGATTTGGTTCCTGAACCCTGTTGCGGACCTTGGCTTTGTTCCTCAACGCCAGGGTCTCTGCAGGCGAGATTTGCACGATTGTATCCAATATACAACATGCTATGTTGCGATGATCGCAAACTGATTATGGTCGACGGCAGGCATCGGTAGAAATCGAGCAATGCCAATCTTGGAGGAATCGGCGTGATCGAGAAGCTCAGTGCTCGAGTATCCAAATCTTGGGGCCAGTTCGTCCTCATCGGACGTCATCTATGATGCGTTGCGCACGGTCATTTTTCAACTGCAGAGATCGAGGAAATTTTCGATTTTTGCGCGACGGTCGAGCGTAAGTTGGTTAATTGCTCACGCCGTTCCCTATTTATGATCACACACTCACTCGGTTACGGTCAGAGCCTGTGCGACGCCTTTGCGCATGAAGGTAACGCAGGCCGCTGGAACGACCTAAACCGTCAGTTCCACTCTTCAACTCTATGTCGATGCCGATCTGCCTTACTACTTTGCTGCTTTCGAGGCCGCCAATGACCGCGTTGAGCGATATGTCCAGACGCAGCTGAGTCTGATGCATGGTCGTGAGAGTTCCATCCGCGAGCATCAGCGGATCGTTGATGCCTGCCGAGACCGTGACGCTGACCGCGCCGCTGAATTGACCCGCCAGCATATCTTGACTGCATCGACCTCTCTGACCGTGGGTCTCAAAATCCAGGATTGATATAGCGCTGCCCATTATTGCGAGTGCCGGGCATGATGGCTAAGGTCAAGGTGGTCTAAAAGGGTCATGGAATGCGCCCCGGGATTTCGCACATTCCCGTCACAACGATGAGACTGTTTCTGGCTCGGATGCAGCTCTATTCGCAAGCTCGCACGACGTTCCATTGACATCTTTACCATCAGCACAGCGAGCCGCTATGACCAGCCTGTCCCTGTTCGATCTGATTGCCGTGCTGCTGGTACTGACCGCCGCCTTTGGCTGGATCAATCATGTCGTGCTCAAACTGCCTCAGACCCTCGGCCTGCTGGTCATGGCCCTGCTGGCCTCACTGATGCTGGTCGGGATCGAATTGGCCTTTCCGCGGATGGCTCTTTACTGAAGACGCGGTGTCCCTGCTCGGTCAGATCGATTGTGAAACCACTGTGCTTGATGGAATGCTGGTATTCTAGCTCTTTTCTGGGGCCCTGCATGTCGATTTCAACGCCATGCGCTCGCGCCTGGGTGTGATCACGATCATCGCCACCGTCGGTGTGGTGATCTCGACCGCGCTGGTCAGTACCGGCTGCTGGTTGCTGGGCGGATTGATTGGCATGCTCATTCCCTTTGTCTGGGCGCTGGTCTTTGGCGCCCTGATCAGTCCGACCGATCCGGTGGCAGTGCTATTCGCGCTCAAACAAGTCAAGGTGCCGAAAGCGCTTGAGAGCACCATGACCGGGGAATCCCTGTTCAATGATGACGTCGGCGTCGTGCTGTTCACCGTGGTGTTGGCCGCCATCAGCCTTGTTGGTGAGGGGTTTGACCCGCGCCATATCGGCGAACTATTCCTGCTCGAGGCGGTGGGTGGTGGCCCGCTGGGTCTGGCGACTAGCTATCTGGCCTATCGGGCCATCGATGATTATCCGGTCGAGGTGCTGATCTCGTTGGCCCTGGTCACCGGTCTATATGCCCTGCCCAGCAAGCCGCACATGAGCGGCTTGATTGCCGTGGTCATGGCGGTCTGCTGATCGGCCATCGTGGCCCGGTCGACGCGCTCAGCGACATTACCCAGCGCTTCTTATTCGGCTTCTGGACCCTGATCAACGAAATCCTCAATTCGGTGCTGTTTCTGCTGATCGAGCTCGAAGTGCTGGTATTGCGCCTTGATTTTTCCTTCATCACCCTGGCTTTGGCGGCGCGCTTTATTTCGGTGGCCTTGCCGGTCGCGCTGATTCGGCGGCGCACCAGCGTCACCATCGGCACGGTGCGCGTGCTGACCTGGGGCGGCCTGCGCGGCGGCATTTCGGTGGCGCTGGCGCTCTCGCTGCCCGAATACGACATCAAGACCGTTATTCTGGCCGCCGCCTATGCCGCGGTGGTGTTTACCATCGTCGTGCAGAGACTGACCCTGGCGTCGCTGGTCAAACGCATCATCGACTGATCAGAGACGCCGCCCCGATTGGAAGAACGCGCCTGCCGTCCGCGCTGCCATATAGATTGCACCACCACGATCAGGCCCGCAAAAGGCGATATTGAGCGCGCCCTTTTTGGTCGACAGCAGGCCGGCAATCCGCGTTCCGCCCAGGCCCGCCTACACGCCCCCGGCAACAAACACTGCGGCCATCGGCCAGTCGACAAAGCCGGAAAAGGCATAACTGATCTCCGTCTTCAGGTCGAATGCTGTCACCGCCACCAGCGACGAGTTGATAGCATCGAGCATGGACATACCGGTCGAGGCGACAAGGCCAAGCACGATCAGAAAGCCGCCGCCAATGTCGAAAAAGCCCAACAGCATGCCGATTAACCTGCCATAGCCCACCACTTTAGGTGTCTTTTCGCGATTACAGGCCACGCCAGATGTGCCGATATCACCGCAGCCCCGGAACATCGCCATACCCACGATCAGCATCAACAGGGCGAACAGAAACAATAGCTTCTCTCCGTCCATGGCCTTGCCGAGCAGGGCGCCAAAAAACGCTCTAGCCACCCCGGCGGGGGTGTACATGATGGCGCAGCGCCATAGCACATTGCCGTGCCGGGCGTGGGCACAAGATTACTTGCCGTATTGGCGGCCACGGTAATGGCGCTGGTGCCGATGGCCATATGCGCTACCGGCATCCCAACCACATAGACCATTAGCGGCACGGCCAGAATTGAGCCGCCGCCGAACAGGCCGAGCGTGAAGTCCACTAGGGTGCCGGACAGCGCGCCCAATACATATTACAGAGGTTCGAGAAACATCGGCCAACTTTTGGATGCGGGCAGGCAAAGGGAGCGCCAGCCAGCGCGCCGGACCAGCCTGAAATGCTAGAGCGTGGCGAAAAGGCTGCCCGCGCGCATGCCGGAGCGGCAATAGCTCAGCATGGGCTTGGGCAAATTGTTCCAGGCATCGTGGAAGCGGATGATCTGGCCTTCGCCCAGTATGCCCGACACTGGGATATGCGCGATCTGCAGCCCGGCCGCCTCCGCTGCCTTGGCAACTTCGGCAAATGCCGGTTGGCCGACATCTTCCTGGTCAGGACGGGCGCAGACGATCGACTTGAAACCGGCAGCAGCCAGGTCCTTGACCTGATCGGGGGTGATCTGGCCGGTGGTCGAGAATTCGGGAGTGATTTTCTTGAGATTCATTTTCTTGTCTTTTGGTTTGGTAGAGCTAAGGGATCGCATGGTCACAATCCGTTCACAGGGGCTTTGAGATAGGTTTTGCCAGCAGAATCCTTGGGCGGCATTTGTCCGGTCCGCATATTGACCTGCAATAAGGGGATGATTAGCCTGGGCATGGCCAGCGGGGCGTCCCGCGCCTCGCGCATGGCTACAAGGCTGTCTTCAATCCGTGCCCTTACCAACACGGATATTGTGCTGGGTTTTGTCGGCCACGCTGGTCTCCCATGCCATGTCGCGGCCATTGGGGCCGTAGTCATGACACATGAACAGCCGGGTCGCGCCGGGCATGGCTAGCACGCGCTGGATCGAGCGATATTAAAGTGCGGGCGTCGCTGCCGGGAAAGTCGGCACGGGCCGAGCTGCCATCGAGCATGAACAGCGTGTCGCCGAACTGTCGACCACCTTTGCCGACACCGTCACGCCGCTGTCTATGCTGGTCGAATGCGATACTGGCATGGGCCGCTGTGGGCTGCAGAGCCAGCAAGCTGCCGTCGCGCTGGCCCAGATCATTGTTTAACAGTCCCATACCGCGCAATGCGGTCATGTTCGGCCCGTCCGGGCTAGCCTATGTTTACAAGATTTACGGCATTCACTGGTGTCTCAACTTTGTCTGCCAAACGAGCAGCGCGGTGCTGATCCGCGCCATCGAACCGCTTTACGGCCTACCCTTAATGCAGGAACGTCGCGGTGGCGCCGTGGCTAGGCAGCTGTGTTCCGGCCCAGGCAAGCTGTGCCAAGCTCTGGCGATTAATCTGGCGCAAAATGGCTTGCCGCTCGGCGCAACGCCGTTTGCCCTGCATGCGGCCGATGCTGATCACGACGTCGCCACAGGCTCACGCATCGGCATCACCAAGGCCGTCGACACCCCATGGCGCTTCGCGCTGCGTGGCTCGCTATTTCTCAGCAAACCGCTGCACTAGTACAGCGATTTCGCTTCCTGCGCAGTGGATAGCACTGAAACGTGATGGCTGCTACCTTGCGGCGCACCCGTCGCCGTGATTCAAGGATGGGGTGAGCACGCTAGAATTGGCCTTTGCATTGTTCGAGGCGGAACGCACGGCGAAGCCGCGCGATCCGCTGACTGTCTTGCGCGAAGTATTCGGCCATAAGAGCTTTCGCGGCCTGCAGGCCAACGTGGTCAATCACGTTGTTCATGGTGGCGATGCGGTGGTGCTGTTCCCCACTGGCGCCGGCAAGTCGATGTGCTACCAGATCCCGGCGATTTGTCGCCCTGGCGTCGGCATTGTCATTTCGCCGCTGATTGCCCTGATGCGTGACCAAGTCGAGGCGCTGCGGCAGGCCGGCGTTGCCGCGGCCGCCCTGAACTCCTCGCTCACCGCCGAAGAATCGGCCGACGTGCGCGGCCAGCTGCGGCGCGGCGAACTCGATCTGCTCTATGTGACCCCCGAGCGTGTGGCGACCCCCGGCTTTGCCAATATGCTCTTGGGCATCGACATTGCACTGTTCGCCATCGATGAAGCCCATTGTGTGAGCCAATGGGGCCATGATTTCCGCCCCGAATATCGCGAACTAACCCGGCTTACCCAGCTCTTCCCTGGCGTCCCGCGCATCGCTTTGACCGCCACAGCCGATCCGACCACCCGCGAAGACATCGTCGAGCGGCTGGGGCTCGAAACTGCCGAGGTCTTTACTACCAGTTTTGACCGCCCCAATATTTCCTATTTCATCGTCGAGCGCGACAAGGCCCGCGATCAGCTGCTGAGCTTTCTCGCCGCCCACAAGGGCAGCTCCGGCATCGTCTATTGTCTGAGCCGTGCCAAGGTCGAGGATACCGCCGACTGGCTAAGCGGCAAGGGCATCCCGGCGCTACCCTATCACGCAGGCCTCAGCGCCGAGCGGCGCAATGCTAATCAGGATGCCTTCCTCAAGGAGGAAAATATCTGCATTATTGCCACTGTCGCTTTCGGCATGGGTATCGACAAGCCAGACGTGCGCTATGTCGCCCACATGGATTTGCCATCCTCTATCGAGGCCTATTACCAGGAAACTGGTCGTGCTGGGCGCGATGGCCAGCCGGCCGACGCGTGGATGAGTTACGGCATTGCCGACGTCGTGCAGCGCCGCCGCATGATCGACGAAGGCAACGCTCCTAATGAGGTCAAGCGGCGTGAGCACGGCAAGCTCAACGCACTGTTGGGCGTCTGCGAAACTGCCGAATGCCGCCGCAAAGCCATTTTGAGCCATTTCGGCGAGGCTTATCCCGGCAATTGCGGCAATTGCGATACCTGTCGCTCGCCCGTCGAAACCTGGGACGGCACCGAAGCGGCGATTAAGGCGCTGGCGGCGGTGTATCGCACCGGCATGCGATTCGGCGCCGCCCATGTTATTGATGTGTTGATGGGCAAGGCCACCGAAAAGGTTGAACGTTTCGGTCACCACAATCAGGCGATATTCGGTCAGGGCGCCGACCTTGATCCGCGCACTTGGCAATCGGTATTGCGGCAATTGACGGCCTCGGGGCTGATCGTGGTCGATCACGCTGCCCATGGCGCGCTGACGCTGGGGGAAGGCGCCCGCGCCGTCTTCCGCCACGAGCGCAAGGTCACGCTGCGCAAGGATCGGCCGAAAAAGGCCACTGAGATGCGCCGCCAGCTGGCCAATGCGGTGCAATTGGCCGAACCGGCCATGAGTGTGTTCAACGCCCTGCGCGAAGAGCGTCTGCGCATTGCCAAGCAGCAGGGCGTGCCACCCTATGTGATTTTCCACGATGCCACCCTCAAGGCTATGGCGCTAGCCATGCCGGCCCATCCCCACGACATGCTCAATCTGCCCGGCGTCGGACAAGCCAAGCTGGGTCGCTATGGCGAGGCGTTTCTGGCTGTATTGGCGCAGATCGCGAATTGATAGCAGCGCCTGGCCCGCAGGCCCCGTCACTCCGCTCCCGTTTCGCTATCATCGCCCCCCGATGTCGGGCGCGATCCAAACTGGATGGTGTTCGCCCGTTCCATTCTGGCAGTGTTCATGCCGCTGGTCGGCATTGCCAGTGTTGGCAGCCACCGCATCGAAGAGGAAATCTTCGGCAAAGCCCATGATCCCAAGACCGTGCGCCGTATCTCGTCCTTCGTCCGCCCATATCAGTTCAAGATCTGCCTTTCGGTGGCTGCAGTTCTGGTCTTCATATTGTTGGCGCACTATGCTGGCCGGCATGTCGGGATTGAACTGGGCATTCAGGAAATGAGCGCGGCCAAGGCGCTGCTGGCGCTTGACGAGGGACGAGCCGACATCGCCATTGATCGGACAATTACGATTTCACCCGTTTTGAGATCAAGGCGTTCGAGGATAATCGCGTTTGGGTTTTGGCACTGCCCGATCATCCGCTGGCCGCCAGCATCGAGCCGTGCAAGGATATAGCCTTTGCCGCCGTACTCGACCACCCCATCGTTGGCATCCACCACGCTGGATCGCTAAATCGCCTGCTAGCCGATGCGGCAAAGGCGGCTGGCAAAACTCTGGCTGAAATCGTCCGCGTCGAGAGTTTTCTAGCGCTGGTGCGCATGGTCGAAGCCGGTTTCGGTATCGGCTTCTTGCGCTCGACCAGCCTGCATCTTCTGGCTGGTACTGATCTGGTATGTGCCTTGCTCGCCGAGCTGTGGACGTTGCGCCAATTGTTCGTAGCCCGCCGCAAATCCACGCCGCTGTCAGGGGCCATGAAGAGTTTCATCGCGCTGCGCAGCGAGACGTATGCGCCTTCGATCTGATCTTGCGACATTTCGGCTCTATCGTTGTTCGCCGCGTCGTCTTATGAGATCGGTATGACCCACAAGCCCAGCATGAGCAGAGAGATCGGAACAGCTTTGGCCGTTTTCGCCATCTATCTGCTCACCATTCTGGCGCCACTGCATGAGACTTGCGCCAGTCAACTGGTATTTGAAAAGCTTGGCTACACCACGCTGCGATCCGGCTGGGTGCTGCGCTCTTCCGCCGGGGCCATCGACCAAGACAGCAAGGTTCCGGTCAGCAAATGTCCAGTGACAGGGGTTGACAAGCCCGCCGCCATTGCCTCCCCCGGCATTGATGCAGTGTTGCTCACCTGGTGCCATGCAGAGCTGGCCGCGCCCCGGCCCATAACAATGGGCACGGTGCAGCCTGCCGCCATCGCCCCTCCCTCTGGGCCGCGTGGCCCGCCAGAAGCGATCTGATAATCTCGAGCCTTTGGCCCAACTCAGATCAATCGCTTTTCCGGAGATCACCATGATCCGTCTTCTGCGTGCTGCTCTTGCAGCCACTATTCTGCTGACTGCACCTGCCTTCGCCCATAATGGTGTTATCCACCTGGGCCAGCTCAATATTTCCCTGCCCTTCACCCGTGCTACTCTGCCCAATGCGCCTGTCGGCAACGGCTTTTTGACCATCGAAAACACTGGCAACCAGGCCGACCGCCTGGTTTCGGTTAGCTCGCCTGCCGCCGAAATAACACAGGTCCACGAGATGACCATGCAGGGCGATGTTATGAACATGCGCCAACTGGCCGATGGCCTGGAGATCCCCGCCGGTGAGACGGTGATGCTGGCGCCAGGCGGCCTGCACCTGATGTTCATCGGGCTCAAGCAGGCCTTTGTAGAGGGCGAGACAGTGCCAGTGACACTGGTATTCGAAAGGGCCGGGACCGTTGATCTCCAACTCCCCGTCATGGGCACCGTCGCCGACGCTCCCGCTATGAAAATGCATTGAAGTGAATACCAAAGCACTCCGCATAGGCTTTTGAGGCGCTGTAGCCCTGGTGGCGCTGGCCTTGGTGGCTGTCCCGGTTCTGCTGCGGCCAGCCGAGCAGACCGGACTGGGCTATGGGCGCTATAGTCTGATCGATCAGGACGACAAGAGTGTGGACCAGGACATGTTCGTCGGTCACCCCTCCGCCCTGTTCTTTGGCTACACTCATTGCCCCGATATCTGCCCCACCACCATGGCAGAAATAGCCAGTTGGTTCGAACAACTCGGAGACGACAGCAAAGATCTGCCGTTCATTTCGTGATCATCGATCCGCAGCGCGATACTCCAGAATTGTTGGCGGACTATGTCAGTTGGGTCGGCGACCGTATCACCGGCATCACCGGCCAGCCCAAGGAGATCGCGAAGATCGCCAAAGCTTGGGGGATCTATAATACGCGCGCGTACCGCTGGGGGGTCTACAGCATGGATCACACGGCCTTGGTCTTTCTGCTCAACGCCAAGGGCGGTTTTGAAGGCAATATCGCCTATGGCGAGGATCCGTCGACGGCTGTGGCCAAGCTGCGCATGCTGCTCGCCAAATCCTGATTCAAACCGACCGGCCCGCGCTATGTGGGCCGGTTATTCTTCATTATGACAATTGAGGCAGTCCTATTGCGGGTGACGCGCCTGCCCGCGCTGGCTAGATTGAGCGCCAAAACTACAGGAGCGTGTCATGAAGCCATCGATTTCCATCATCACTATCGGTGTCGACGATCTTGAACGCGCCTGCATATTCTATCGCGCCCTGTTCGACAGCGCCGATGAGCAGATCAGCGCCGACGAAGACCATGTTGCCTGCGTCTTTGACGACGGCCTGTCCTTTGTCCTGTTCGAGCGCGAGCAGGTCGCCCAAACAGCCCGCAAGGCTGTGGCTATTGCCAGCACACCTGGCTTCGTGCGTAGCTATTAGGTGCCCAGCCCCGCTGAGATCGACTATATCCTGCACAAAATGCGTGTCGCAGACGACATCACTGAGAGCATCCAATCGGAATGGGGCTATTCAGCCTATTTTGAGGACAGCGAAGGCAATGTCTGGGAATTGATGGCGCAGCCGCCGATCCATTAATTGAGTGCTGGAAACGTCGATGTCCGCTGCACCGTCCTTGCGCGCCGCGGCGGAAGCTGATCTGCCCGCGATCACCGCGCTGGTTCGCACCATCTACGCCAAATGGGTGCCGGTCATCGGCCTTGAGCCGATGCCCATGCGGGCGGCTTATCGCGAAGCACTGCGTATCGATCGCATCGATCTGCTGCATGTTAAGGGCGCGCTGGTCGGCCTGATCGAAACGCTTCTATAGCTCTCTGTTATCTGTGAATCGAGAACATTGCCGTCCATCCCGATTGGCAGGGCAGGGGCGTTGGACACCAATTGCCGGCGCATGCTAAGGCGCTGGCGCGCGCCAAGGGCCTTGGTCAGTTGCGGCTACTTACCAATGCCGCCTTCACCAAAAATCTGGCGCTCTACGAGAAGATCGGATTCCAGCTTGATCACGCCGAGCCATTCCATCTGGGCGGTACAACGGTGTATTTAGGCAAAGCGCTGATGTGATGCCATCTTCTGGCTAGAGTGAGGACTTATTGATCCAGAAGCCGGCTCCACCGGATAAAGCGGTTATAGATGCTCTTGTGCGGACCGTAACCGACGGGTGTATCGCGCCAGCGCAGGCTATTTTGGATCACGAACAAAATGCCGCTCAACATCTGGCGGTCATCTACCCGCGGCACGCCATGCGAAAGCATAGAAATAGGGCTCGATCCGGCGCATCTGCTCCGCCGTCAGCATCAGCAAATCACTCAAGGCAAGCACTTCTTGCCACCTTGAATCACTGCTCAGAACTCAATTCAACAAATTAATGGGTCCTGACCTTAGATGTGGTGGCGGGCTATGTGGCCGCCCGTCCGGTGCTGCTCGAGTTTCTCACCGACCTCTGGGTGCAGACCAGGATTGCGCCGGAGCAGACGTTGCTGGTTGGCTTCAGCCAGAGCGCCATGATGGCGCTGCATGTCGGGTTGTCGCTACCACAGCGGCTGATGGGCATTGTTGCGTTTTCCGGTGCGTTATTGCCACCGGAGGGCTTTTGCTCGGCGACGACGGGCCACTCGCCAGTCTGTCTGGTGCATGGCGACGCCGATAGTGTGGTTGATCCCGAACGCAGCGCCGATACCGATGTCGCGCTGCGCTTGGCCGGCTACGATGTTGTCTATCATATAAGCCCGGGCGGCCGGGCATGGCATTGCGTCAAGCGGGCTGGAATTTGTCAGCCAATTCATATCTCGCGCCGCGGCAAAATAAGCTCGCGCCCCCGCTTCACAGGCCTGACACAAAAGGCCTAGTATAAGGGGATATGGACTTACTAGTCTCCCTTTCCGGGAGACTCAGGTGACCATTCACGTGTCGCCTGAGGCCTGTCCCGCGCTGGTGCTGAATGCCGATTTCCGGCCGCTCAGCTACTACCCGTTGTCGCTCTGGTCATGGCAGGATGCGATCAAGGCCGTGTGTTTGGATCGGGTTAATATCGTCAGCCAGTACGACACTGTGATTCACTCGCCAAGTTTTGAAATGCGACTGCCCAGCGTGGTTTCGCTGCGTGACTATATCAAGCCGGCGCCCAATCCGGCCTTCACCCGCTTCAATGTATTTCTGCGAGATCGCTTTATCTGCCAATATTGCGGTACGCGCGATGATCTGACCTTTGATCACGTCATTCCGCACTCCAGGGGCGGCCAGACGATCTGGGAAAATGTCGTGGCAGCCTGCGCGCCATGCAATCTGAAAAAAGCCAACTGGATGCCCAGCGAAATCAGGATGTTCCCGCACCAGATGCCGTACCACCCCACGGCGCATGATCTGCATCATAATGGCCGGGCCTTCCCGCCCAACTATCTGCATCAGAGCTGGCTGGATTATCTGTACTGGGATATCGAGCTCGAGCCCTAGGATAGGCGCGACTTGCCTGCGACGGAAGCTGATAGCGGGGCTTAGTCCGGCTTAGACCGCAGCATCTGAGCGCTGATCGACACGATCAATAGTACCACAATGATCAGCGAGATCAGCGCATTATAGCCAGCCAGAGAAATCCCGAACAGGCGGAACTGCACGACGTCGCAGCCGATGATCGGGGTCATGTTGCTCAGGGCGTCAAAGTCTATGGCGTCACCAACGCCGGTGCAGGCGGTCGGGCCAGGCCAAAAGCCCCATTCGACGCCAGCGTGATAGCTGCCCATATAGATTCCCCAGGCAAAGATCGCGGTAACGATAGCCATGGCGATGTACCAGACGGTCAGCGGCAGGCGGTTCCATGTCACCAACACAACCAATAATAGGGGCGGGCCGTAGTAATAGGCCATACGCTGTTCAAGGCAGAGCTGGCAGGGGAGCAGGCCGCCGATGATCTGGCTTCCCCAGGCGCCCAGAATGGTCGCCAGTCCCAGCACGAAGGCCAGACCTGCCGATTTCTTGTCGAGCCGATGAAGGATTGATGCGGCCGTGGGGAAGTCTTTCAGATGACGCTTGAAACAGGCAACCGCTTAGCGCGCTTGTCTGGCGAAGGCTAGCCAGGAACGCGTTTTTGATCAGTCATGGGGCATGACGATACCCAGCGCCTGGAGCAGGGCAATGGCATTGGCGAGTGCGTGCACTTTGTTCCTCGTGCACGAAATAAGCAAAGACGTCTCTGCCCGCCGCAGTCCAGCCGCTGATGGTCGTCGCCCAGTCGGCAATATCGGCGGGCTGATAGCCTTCGGCGTCGTTTTGGGCTGGGCCTTTTGGGCTGGGCCTTGCAAGCGATAATACGTGAAATCGGCCGTTAGATCGCGGCGCGCGTTCTGCGGCGTGTCAGCAATCACGCGTGCTATATTGTGGCTAACCAACAGGCGGTCGACCTCAAGATCGTCAAAACTCGAGTCGCGCGTTTCAATGGCATGGCGAATCGGCCCGGTTTTGCTAGCGTTGAGGAATGGCTCGGTCTTGAGGCGGCCATCGGCTCTGCCCGTCGAGACAAGATAATCGGGGATCGTCTTGGGTAACATAGTGAGAAAATCGTCCAGAACGTCCAGATCGAAGTCGAGATTGGGAGGCAATTGCCAGACAAGGGATCCTAGTTTCTCGCCCAGTGCCAGGGGGCCAGAGGCGAAGAAATTGGCGAGCTCGGTCTCGCAGTTCTTGAGCCGCTTGATATGGGAGACCAATTGCGGGCCCTTGACCGAAAAGACGAAGTCAACAGACGTCTCGGCGCCCCATTTGGCGAAGCTGGCCGGCTTCTGGTTGGCGCGGAAAGTGGCGTTGATCTCGATTGTGCCCAAGCGCGTGCTGGCATAGGCCAGCTCGTTTTTCTATACCAGGCCGTCTGGATAAAATGTGCTGCGCCAGAGGTGAATACCCAGCCGGCCGTGCCGCTCCGTGCGATAGCTGTCGTGCTCATGATCAATCCTCCCGCATGCAAGTATGGCTTGGTGCTGTCAGCGAGCCAATAGTTTCGTCCAACCAGCCCGATCGTCCGCTCAATCTACTGCGATTTCTCGTCCGAAAACCCAATAGTCTCGCCCAAATGCGATCAAGTAGTGCTGGCAGTAACCAACCCAAACAAACATGGCCTCGCGCATGGTGAGGCCGTTTGTTCCTCGGGATATTGGTCTAGATAGACATCTTTCCGAAGATTTTTCTAACGTCTGACCGAACTTAGTACGTGTTCGCGCCGAAGACCTCAACCCCGCCC
>JALBVE010000022.1 GCA_025050575.1 Candidatus Devosia symbiotica | reverse complement strand
AGGGGGATGATAGAAGTGTATGGCCGCATCAAATCGGTGCCGGGCCTGCTGATCGAAATCGTTGGCCCGGTGCGCGAATTGCGCGTCGGTGGCCGGGTGCAGATCGAGACGACTGAAGGCGAACATCTGGCATCCGAGATCATCGGCTTCAAGAACGGGCACGCACTGTGTCTGCCGTTCGGCCAATTGGCCGGCATCCGGCTCGGCTGCCGGGCCATTTTTCAGCGCAGTGACGGCGCCGCTTTTCCCTTCGAGGGCCGGTTGAGTCGCGTGATCAACATCAATGGCGATCCCATCGACAGCAAGGGCCAACTCCCCCGCGGTGCCACCGTCTATCTCCTGCGGCAGAATCCGCTATTCGTGTTGGCGAGCCTCTTGATCTGGGCGTGTGCCGCCTCAACACCTTCACCACGGTTTGTGAAGGCCGGCGCCTGAGCATATTTGCCGGTTCAGGCGTGGGTAAATCGGCGCTCATGTCCATGTTGGCGCGCAATACCAATGTTGATTTGGCCGTCATCGGCCTGTTCGGCGAACGTGGCCGCGAAGTGCACGAATTCATCCAGGAATATTTGGGCGAAGTCGGGCTGGCCCACACCGTGGTCGTCGTCGCCACTTCAGATGAAGCTGTGTTGATGCGCCGGCAGGCCGCTCATATGAGCTTGATACTGTCCGAATATTTCCGCGATCAAGGGAAGCGTGTCCTGTGTATGATAGACAGCCTAACCCAGTTTGCCATGGCCCAGCGCGAGATCGGCCTGGCGATTGGCGAGCTCCCCTACACACAGCCAAGGGATAGCCACTCATCGTGTTCACAGAATTGCTGCGATTGTTGGAAAGGGCTGGTCTGGGTACATCAACAACGGGTCCTGTTACCGGACTGTTTACCGTCTTAGTCGAAGGTGATGATCACAACGAACACATCGCCGACGCCGTTCGCGGCGTTCTTGATGGGTACATTGTGATGGAGTGCGGGATCGCCGAACGGGGACATTACCCGGCGGTCAACGTGCTCCGGTCCATCTCGCGCACCATGCCAGAGTGTGTGCCGGTCGAAGTTCGACCGGTCTCAGCCAAGGCACGAGAGCTCATGTCGATTTATTCCGACATGGAGGAACTGATCCGGCTGGGGGGGCTTACTAGAAAGGGTCAGCTTTCGAAAGTGGACCGCGCGATCGCTATCTATCCGGCCCTAGAAGCCCTTCTAAGCCAGGATCGGGAAGAAACGACAACAATCGCCCAGGGCTATAAAATGCTCGAAGCCGTTGTTGCCGAAGCGGGCGCGGCAGACTGATGGGGCAGTGTATTGGCCTCGGAACTGGCTTAGTATGTAAGGAGTATAAGTCTTGAAATCGCGCAGTGAGAACCTCATACGGCTCAAGAAGTTTCAAGTGGACGAGAAGTGCCGTCAGGTTGCGCAGATTGAAATGATGGTCAGCGATTTCGAGCGCATGGCGTCCGAACTCGACCAGCAGATTGAAATCGAGCACACCAAGACCGGCATCTCCGACATTGCCCATTTTGCCTATTCGACCTTTGCCAAGGCGGCTCTAACGCGACGCGACAATCTGCTCGCTTCTGCTACGGACATGCGCAGCAAACTTGAAGCGGCACAGGACGCGCTGGCCAAAGCGCTCGAAGATCTCAAGAAAGTCGAATTGCTCGACCAGCGTGAGCATCAGCGCGAAGCGGCCGAACAGCTCAAGGTCGAACGGGCCGAATCCGACGAGATCGGACGCCTCCGCTATCGCGGCCAGTAGATTCAATCACACCTATCGAGAAAGGCTCGCCAACGCAGGCCTTTTGCATTTCTGCGCGGTCAGGCGGTGCCAGTCTAGTCAATCAAGATCCCATGACCGCTTCTTGACCAGGATCAGCGGCCAGGGCGCGGCGTTGGCCGGCGCGATCTCGACGAGCTCACCAATACCCTCATTGGATGTATCGCCCAGCCCGCCCGGCTCCCCTTTTGCTTTTCTCTCGGCGATCTGCGCGTAATCGCCTTGTTCGGCACCCAAGATTTTCAGACCCTACCATTGATGATGTTCCGAGCCCTAGGCAGCTACCGCAGCAATGACGCCGCCGCCATTGCCGCTATCCTGCTGCTCGGCATGATCATCGCCTTTATCGGCCTGCAGAGGATTGCCAATGCTGCACGTTGAGGCGTTGACCTATGCCCATCCCGGACAAGCAACGCCCTATACGTTCAGCTTCCAGGCTGCACTGAGCGCAATCACTGCCATTTCCGGGACCAGCGGCGCTGGTAAATCCACATTACTCGATCTCATCGCGCCGGCAACATCGATCTGGACGGCGTCGATCTGTTGCCTCTCGCGCCCGAGCGCCGGCCAGTATCCCTGCTGCTGCAATCGAAAAGTCTGTTCAAACATTTGCGCACCGATTAGAACGTCCGACTTGGCTTGCCCTCTCGGACCAGCTAGGCAGACGCCACCCATCGCATCGAGCAGGCTCTCGCCGAAGTGGAGCTGCATGGCATGCAGAGGCACGTCGCCAGCACGTTATCAGATGGTCAGAAGAAACGCGTAGCTCTGACGCGAACGCTGCTGCGAGACCGGCCGGCGCTCTTGCTGGATGAGCTCTTCTCGGCGCTTGATGACGACACTAGGGCGCTATCCACGATCTAGTGCAGACACTAACTCAGCGCCACCATTGGCACACCATTCTGGTCAGCCATCATGCCGACGATGTCGATGTCCTGGCCAATAGCCGTTACAGGCTGGCTGACGGACGATTGCACCTGGTCTAGCCTGGTGTCTGATTACTGCGCCCAGGCACCGAAAACCTTTTCGAATAGCGCCTGCGCCGCCTCGTCCTTCTCCAGGGTAATGATCGCGCTGTGACCCGTGCCATAGACCACGGCCAGATCCATCCACTTCTGGTTCTCGAGCAAATCGGTATTGGTCGCGACATCTGACGGCGAAGCACTGAGCGCGAACAGAAACGAATTGCCAACCACTCGGGCCGATGCGCCAACTAGCGGCGTGCCGGGTACCAGTTCTTCATTCTTGAGCAATATGCCCGGCAAATTGGCCACGGTCCCACCAATGAAGGTGTCGGAAACGTGGAAGTCTACTTCCATCAAATGACTAGCCGGGAGGCTCGGATCGGAATTTTTCCGGATTGTCAGATCAACGCCCAGATTGCGCGCCGGAATACTGGCGTGTCCAATCAGCGTCGGCTGGCCAAGCTCATCCACGTCTTCATGCCACTCAACCGTGCCAGAGAACGGGACGGCGCCGGTGGTGCCGCTGGGGCTGGCTTCCAGCAGCAGCGACTGACTACCCGCCAACACGGTCGGATCAACCGAAGCGCTCGGATCATTGGCCGCAATAGTATTGATATCCCGTCCGGGAAGCCGCTCTTCGCTCTTGCCATCAGCGCTCCCTAGGGCCGACAGAGCAATGTCAGTTCCCGTAACCGGCGGCGTCTGCAGCGTCGCCGCCAAGCGATCGCCGCTGACTTCCAGCCCTTCCAGCGTGGTGGCGGACTCGGTGGCAGCAACTGGCGCCGTATTGCCAGGGGCTGCGACAGGGTCAATCACAGTTTCAGTTGCCTGAACTGGATCCAGCGTTGGTGTCGATGGCGCGGCAACGTCGGTATTTTGCGCTACCGCTGGCTGTGACTGACCAAACATCTGATCCAGGTCGACAAAGCCCTCACGCCATGCCCAGAACCCGGCGCCGCTAACACCCACCAGCAGAATGGCAAATACGACCAGAAATATGGTCAGGCCGGAACTAGTACGGGGCGCAACAGGCGCCGACGCAAAGCCACTATCGTCCTCGTCTGCCTCTTGGCCTGGCGCTGCAAACATACGGTCAGCGATCGCCTGGACTGTCTTGGGTTCGTCAGCGCTCGATTCACCGCGCGCTTCGCGATCTAGTGTTTCAACGGCCTGCTCGATCGCCCCCCTAGCCTCGCTGGCATCAGGTTCAACAGTTTCAAGCTCGACTTCCCGCACACTTGACAGTGCAGGCTCGACCACCCGCCGCAACGTGGCCTGCGCTTCGCCCAGAGAGGGCTCGACGCGTCCACCATGCCCAAGCTCGGCAGTCGAATTGGCTGCCGATGCCGCCGGTTCATAGCGCGCCCCATGCGCTGCCGGCTTGACCGGCGTTTCTAGTGGGCGAACGTTGGAGACGGGCGACATCGGCGTACTGCGGGGTAATTCGGCCCGTGGCAGCAGCACCGCTGATTCGCTCTTTGCCGTGGGCTGGCTGACCACAGGCACCTGTATCACCGAGGCGCTACTTATAGAGGCAGCCTCAGCAATGATCTCTTCGATCGACATGCCTGCAGTCGATTTCGTTGCCGCTTCTGCTGGTTCATCCGGTGTCTCGGCAAGAACAGACTGTTCTGACGTTTTCTTCTCGGCAGGGCTGGGTTCGTCAGGCTTGGGCTCAATCGGCTTTACATCGACCGGCTCGGGTTTAAAGGCCCGGGCCGTGGGCGCCCCCTCGCGCCCAAGCGTGATCACGGCCTCGCTGGCCTCTTGCTCAACCTGGCGAATGCAATCTTCGAGCTGCAGGCGATACTGGGTGATATCGTGGGCCGGAAGGGGCGGAGAAATAGAACGCAACTGCCCCACCAGGGCCGAACGCGCCTTCTCATAGACCGCGCGGCGGGCAGCCCCATTATTTTCCGGTAGCGCCGAGATGGCCCGGCGCAATAGCTCTTTGTAGTCCGCCATTGGTTACTTGATACTCACGATTTTTGCGACGTGTTGTAACAACAAATCAGTCTTGAAACGGGTCAACGACAAGGATGGTATCCAGCCGTTCCGGGCTCGTCGACAGCATGGCCACAGGAGCGCCAATCTGCTCCTCGATGAAGCGGACGTATTTGATGGCTTGCGCCGGCAATTGTGCCCAACTGCGCGCCCCGGCTGTCGTATCCGACCAGCCTTCAAGCGTCTCGTAGATCGGCTTAACTCGCGCTTGTGCTCCCATTGAGGCAGGCAGATAATCAATCCGCACCCCGTCCAGCTCGTAGCCAACACAAACCTTGATCTCGTTGAGACCATCAAGGATGTCCAGCTTGGTCAGCGCAATGCCGGTAATGCCGGAAGTCTTGACCGTCTGGCGCACCAGCACGGCGTCGAACCAGCCACAACGACGCGAGCGGCCCGTATTGACGCCGACTTCGCGGCCGACCACCGCCAGATGCTTGCCGATCTCGTCGCTTAGCTCGCAGGGGAACGGGCCTTCGCCGACACGGGTTATATAGGCCTTGGTGATGCCCAGCACGTAGCCGATTGCCGTCGGACCAAGCCCGGAGCCGGCCGCAGCCTGACCCGCCACGGTGTTGGACGATGTCACGAATGGATAGGTACCGTGATCATTGTCGAGCAAGGCGCCCTGAGCGCCTTCGAACAGGATCCGGGCGCCGGCCCTGCGCTTGTCGTCGAGCACCTTCCAGACCTGATCCATGAAAGGCAGGATATCGGCAGCAACAGCAATGAGCTCGTCATAAATCTTCTGCGCGTCAATCTCGAGCAGACCCATGCCACGACGCAGGGCGTTGTGGTGGGTTAGCAGGCGCTCGATCTTGACCATCAATGTGTCAGGTTCGCTCAGGTCCACCAGACGGATAGCACGACGGCCAACCTTGTCTTCATAAGCCGGCCCGATGCCGCGCTTGGTAGTGCCGATCTTCAGACCGGAATTGGAATCCTCGCGAATGGCGTCAAGTTCACGATGCAGCGACAGGATCAACGGGGCATTGTCGGCAATGCGCAGCAGCTCGGGCGTGATGGTCACACCCTGGCTGCGCAACCGCTCGAGCTCGGAGACAAAATGATGCGGATCGATCACAACACCATTGCCGATGACCGAGAGCTTGCCCTGCACCAGGCCCGATGGCAGCAAGGCGAACTTGAAACTCACCCCATCAATGACCATGGTGTGCCCGGCATTGTGGCCGCCTTGATAGCGCACCACCACATCGGCGCGCTCGCTGAGCCAATCCACGATCTTGCCCTTGCCCTCGTCGCCCCACTGCGAGCCGACGACAACCACATTAGCCATAAGATTCCATCTCCAGGACTAGGCGCGACATAAAGGGATCGACGGCGTTGTTGCCCCTTCCCCAATTTGGACCCTGTCCTCCCCCGACCACTTTTTGTTGACGTTCCAACATGGTCAAATAACTGCTAAGTCTGATTGTCCTTACATCACCCAGGCCCCGATGACAAAGCCGCTAAATCGCCAAAATCGCGGCATTTCCGCCCGACTGTTCGACCAGCTCTACCTGATGCTGATTCTTGCCCCCATGTTTTGGAGCGGAAACGTCGTCGTCGCCAAGATGATGGTCGGCGAGATCGACCCGTTTCTGCTGCTCGCCAGCCGCTGCGTCGGCGCCACCCTGTTCATCCTGCCCTTTGCCTAGCGCTTCCTGCTTGCCAACTGGGCGACGGTCCGCAGCCACTGGTTGCTGCTGATGGCCTATGGCGCTGTCGGCTATGCCGTGTTCAATGGCTTTCTTTAAATATCGGGCTGACCAGCACCACCGCCGTTAATTCCTCGATCAAACAGGGCTCGCTGTCCATACTGATCCTAGCGGCTGATGAAATCCTGGCTACGCCTGCCGTGCAGTAACGCCGTTTCATGCCGCTCTCGAGCGCCGAAGCCGTGTTGCGCTATTGGCAAGACTTCATCCCCAGCTGGGCCGGCGCAATGTCGATTGACCTGTTGCCAGTAGCGCTGGTGCTCGTGCTGATAATTATCAACGACGCCATGCGCATGGAATTGCAATTGCTCGAAGAGGCCGAAAACATCACCGCCGCCGAAATGCTGCGCGCCATGACACTGTTCCGCCAGGATAGAGGCCGCTGGCATTGATGTCAGAATCGGCCAGCCCAAAGCGGCGCCCAGTACTGAACCAGTCGCCGAGCTCGCGCCAGCCGACAGCCCAGTTATCGCCACTGCATCTACCGAAGACGGCACGGTCACCCCGATCGAGGCTGCCCAGCGCAAACGCACCGAGGGGCCGCATCTGGCATAGAAAACCAACGCCAATGCCCGCGCCGCGACACTGGAAAGTTCGTTTTACCGGCGCCTGCTCGACCGCTTTGCCACAATCGACGACGGTGCCATTCTGCGCATCGCGTTTTTGTCCTGCTGACCGGCACCGCGGCGGTACTTTATGTCGATTTTCGCGAGCTGACGGCCAATCAGGAGGCCGACATGGCCATGTCATTGCGACTCATTCTGCCCTGCGCTTGATGGACCCAATCCGGGCGCTGCGCCCACGGTTACCACCAAGCCCGAAATCCTGCAGCAACCGCTGCAGATCGCCCTGAGCGCCGGCGAGCAGCTGACGCTGACCGGCACTATTGACCCCGAGGCGGCCAAGCGCTTTGCTGGCAAAATTGCCGCGCGCGGCGAATACATCCACACCATCGTGCTCGATTCGCCCGGCGACTCGGTGCACGACGCCCTGGCGATTATAGCCCAGCCGATCGGCTGTCTGGGCCAGTGCAATCGTTGCAATCACATGGTTTGGAAACATTGCCTGCCTTCTATCGCCAAATTACGATGAAAGCGAGGCCCGCAAACGTGATCCTAAAGTCACAAAATCATATGATCACCGGGCGGCACGTTGACTCAATTGCAATATTGCCTCCTTCTACTGTTGCCTAGTATTGGGAGAGTCGTCATGTCAAAACTGCACATTGCCACACTTGCTATCGTAGCATCTATGAGCCTTGCGGCGCCAGCACAGGCCCAGAGCCTGATGGCACCCGAGCCTTTCGCCAATGCGGTCGATGAATTACGCTTCGGCGTGGGCTACCACATGGTTTATTACACCATGCTGCCGCCAGCCACGCCGCAAGAGCTCTATCTGGATCGCCTCGAGGACATTTCGTTCGACGTGCTGTTCACCACCCCGGCCATCGATGCGTTCTACTGGCTCGGCTCGCCGCGTCCCGAAATCGGCACCACGCTCAATCTCAAGGGCGAAGACAGTCTGCTGCATGCCGGCCTGACCTGGACAGTACCACTATTTGACACCCCCTTCTATGTTGAAGGCACCTTTGGCGCGGCCACTCATAACGGCTATCTTGGCAATGAGGCCCCTGCCGGCCGCCGCAAATATGGCTGCCAGGTCGATTTCTATGAACGCTTCGGTATCGGCGTCAATGTCAGCAACAATGTAACCGCCACCATTGCCTATGAGCATATGAGCAATGCCGGGCTATGCGAATTCAATGCTGGTATTTCCAATCTTGGCCTCAAGATGGGTTGGAAGTTCTGAACCGCTTTCAGCGCTAACGCCCGGTTAGCGACAATTTGATTCAAACCTTGCCTGTTTGGCGATGACCGACCCCTATTACCCTCTTAACGGGGGTATTTTGTCATGATCGCCACACGCTGCTCGCCCTTGCCGCCCTGCTAGCCGTGATCATGCCGGCCCAGGCCCAGATCAATGCCTTGCCTGAAATCCGCGCCGGCCTGTCCGCCCGGGGCGTTGATGATGCTACCAATCTGCTTGACGCCAAATCCATCACTGACGCCAATATCGAATTGCTGTTCACTGCGCCCGACCTCAACGCCTGGACGGTAATCAGCGAATTGCGGCCCCATATCGGCGCCACCCTCAATTTCCGCGGTCAGGATTCATACGGCTATGCCGGTCTGAGCTAGACTCTGGTCGCGCCGGTTGTTCCCGTCTTTACCAAAGCCAGCCTGGGCGGCGTGGCTCGCACCGGCCTGTTCAAGGCGCCGCAAGGCGATCTGAGCTGCAGTATCGGCCTGCGCGCCGCCGCTAGCCTGGACGTCAACCTGCCTGCCAGTACATCGCTGATCGCCACGCTAAAGCACCTGCCCGATTTTGGCACCCACGGCACCCCGGCGCGCGCCGACACCAATATCAGCATTCGGCTGGGCTTTCTCTTCTAAGCGATCTGGCGCTCAGGCAGCCTGTCCGGCGGCCCGGCCCGAGGCTCAGGCCCACTGGAAATTATAGCCGCCGAGCCAGCCGGTAACATCGACCACCTCGCCCACGAAATACAGACCCGGCACGGCGCGCGCCGCCATTGTCTTAGCATCGAGATCGCGCGTATCGACGCCGCCCAGCGTCACTTCGGCCATGCGATAGCCTTCCGAACCGACGGGCTTAAGCGTCCAGGCCTTCAGGATAGCTTCGACCAGCACCAGCTTCTTGTCGGAAAAATCGCCGATCATGCCGCTGAGTTCAAGTTCCTCCCGCTGAGTTCGAGTTCCTCGCTCAGCAGTTGCGCCAGTTTTTTGGCAGAAACCCGCCTAGCACTGTCTGCACCTGCAGCTTGGGCGTCGCCTGACGCGCCGCCCGCAATTTCTTGCCGACATCCTCGTGTGGCAGCAGATCCACCACGATAGCATCACCCTCGCGCCAATAGGAGGAAATCTGCAGGATGGCCGGCCCCGACAACCCGCGATGGGTGAACAGTAGCGCCTCTTCAAATGCCGTCTTGCCGTGGCTAACAATGGCATCTGTAGCGATGCCCGAAAGTTCCTTAAGCTTTTCCAGCGCCCCGGTCTCAAAGGTGAGCAGCACCAGACCAGGCCTGATATCGGTCAGCCGCAGGCCGAACTAGCTAGTCAGCCGATAGCCCAGCCCGGTGGCACCCATTTTGGGGATAGATTTGCCGCCAGTAGCCACGATCAGGCTCCCGGCTGTGACCGACGATGTGCTCAGCTAAACGGCAAAGCCGGACTCGTCCTTGCTCACCGATTCCACCACTGTTTCCAGCACCAGCGTCGCACCAGCCTTGCGCATCTCGCCCAGCAGCATGGTATTGATCTGCGTCGCCGGCCCGTCGCAGAACAGCTGGCCCAGGGTCTTTTCGTGAAACTGAATGCCGTGATCGCGGATCACGGCGATGAACATCTCGGGCGTATAGCAGCTCAGCGCCGACAGCGCGAAGTGCGGATTGGCGCTCAGGAAACGGTCGCGACCCTTGTCGATGCTGGCGTGCACATTGGTAAAATTGCAGCGCCCGCCGCCCGAAATGCGGATTTTTTGCCGGCATATTTGGCGTGATTGACCACCAGCACCGAGCGGCCGCGGCGACCTGCCTTGATGGCGGCCATCATGCCAGCAGCGCCGGCGCCAAGGATGACGACATCATAATGGGCATGGTTGCAGGCAACCTATGGCCGTGGTGGCTCCCGGTCTAGTGCAAGCGAGTGCCGCTGCCAACCAGAACTATCATCACGGCGCATTGCATCGGCATTGACTAAATCCTACAGTAGAGTAGGATTTCGCTTGTTTTCCAAAACAAGCAGTCACTTGATGCGCGGCGTTCTGACATTGCTAACCTGGCAACTACCCGGCGTCCCACCGGGAGGCGTGGCTACACTCATGACCAAAACTACCAAAACCGCCTGACGCTTTTGCCCGGGTCGTGTCCGAACGGGGAGAGGCTGAACCGGATGACCGCAAACCAAATGATCTGCGCGATGGCGAAAATGGTAAGGGACTGGAGTTCCAAAAAATGGGTTATCGCGTTGCTGTCGTCGGTGCCACAGGCAATGTGGGCCGTGAAGTTCTCAATATTCTGGCCGAACGCAAATTCCCGGCCTCCGAGGTGATCGCACTCGCCTCCTCGCGCTCCACGGGCCGCGAAATCTCCTATGGCGACAGGATTCTCAAGACCAAGAACCTCGATAATTTCGACTTTAAGAGCGTCGATTTCGCCATTATGTCGGCCGGTTCGGAAATCTCCAAGGAATGGGGGCCGCGCATCGCTGCATCGGGCTGCATCGTCATCGATAATTCGAGCTTTTATCGCTACGATTCCAACGTGCCGCTGATCGTGCCCGAGGTGAACGCCAATGTTCTGGCCGGCTGGCTAGCCAGCGCCACTCGCAAGAGCATCATCGCCAATCCCAATTGCTCGACCGCCCAGCTGGTGGTGGCGCTCAAGCCATTGCACGACTTTGCCAAGATCAAACGCATTGTCGTGGCCACCTACCAGTCGGTGTCTGGCGCTGGCAAGGAAGGCGTCGACGAGCTGTGGAACCAGACCAAGGGCATTTTCGTCAATGACAGCCCCGGCAATGGCAGCAATTTCCCCAAGCAGGTCGCCTTCAACGTCATTCCCCATATCGACGTCTTCATGGAAGACGGCTCGACCAAGGAAGAGTGGAAGGTGATGGCCGAGACCAAGAAGATCCTCGATCCCAGGATCAAGGTGACCTGCACCGCCGTGCGCGTGCCGGTGTTTGTAGGTCATTCCGAAGCGGTTAATATCGAGTTCGAGAACCCGATCAGCGCCGACGAAGCACGTGACATCCTGCGCGACGCCCCTGGTGTAACAGTGTTCGATAAGCGCGAACCCGGTGGCTACGCTACCCCAGTGGAATGCGTGGGCGAATACAACACCTTTATCAGCCGCATCCGCGAGGACGCCACCATCGAGAACGGCCTCAACATCTGGGTTGTTTCGGACAATCTGCGCAAGGGTGCCGCCCTGAACACCATCCAGATCGCCGAAACGCTGATCGAGCTGGGCCTCAAGCCCCGCGATGCGGCAAACGCGGCCTGAGCTACTGATTGGCCGGGCGACTGCGATCTAGCCCTATGACTTTGGCTTGATCTCATCCAATCACTGGACCGCGCCCCCCTCGACGGGGGTTGGGAGGCGTGCGAAAGCCCTTATATTGGGATGAACCGATCTCTCCCTGATCCTCCCGCAAGAGGGAGGGTGTCGACTGAACCATCGCAGACGACACAATTTCCATATGCTCTGCCCAATAGCGTTCGCCCCAAATCGCCGGCATAACCAAAATTGCCTATGGCTGGCAGTCGGTTGATTGGCTATTGAGCCGGCGCGGTCGTCGCCTGACGCATCGTCTACCCGCTTGAAAGTCTTCCATGCCGATTCGCGACCTTCTTTTGGTCGGTCTCCAACATTATCATCAAGTAGGCCCGCAAGATCGACATGTTCGCCTTTGTCATCTGGGGCGCCCTGGTCGCCCCCATTGCCGCTGTTGGCGCTGTCGCTGCTGATCGAAGATCCACAGGCCGTCTCAACCGCCCTGCTCGGCTTTAGCTGGGGTGATGCGAGCCTGATCGCCTTTCTAGCCTATCCGGCGACTCTGCTGGGCATAGCGATCTGGAGCTGGCTGCTGGCGCAACACTCTGCCGCGGTCGTAGTGCTCTTCACACTACTGATCCCGATCCCTGGCTTCGCCTCAGGCTATCTGGTGCTGGGCGAAACTATCACGCCGATCGAGATTGCCGGCGCCGTGCTGGTGATTGCCGGGCTGATGGTCACCCTGCTGCGATCAAGAGTCACGCGGCTGGTCTAGCCCGCGCGTTCATTCAAACATGTTCGCCTTCAAATCCCAACGATTGCATCAGAACGAAATAGGCATGGATCCGCATCTCGTCCGCCCAGTGAGTGACCACACCGCCAAGCTGGTAGGTTGGGAGCAGTGCCGGCTTTCAGGCAGCGCAGTATCATTATACAGCAGGATCGACACCACCTCGCCCTCGACCTCGGTCACCTCTAGCCGGAAGCCCAGGCGTTTTTCGATCATCGCATCGCAGGGGAAATCAGAGGGCAGCACCGTCTCGGTTAGCTGCGCCGTTCAGGGATAAAAGAACGCGGGCACCATCGAGACTAGCAAATAGCGCAACCGATAGGGGTAGCCGTCGAGCGCGGCGGAAATGAGTTTATAGCTGTATCGATGAAGAACTGGCTGGCAAAGGGAAATCCGGAGCCATCCTGCACCCCGAACTCCTTAAAGGCAAAAACCGCGCCGTCGGCGGAAAAACTAATCGGGCGGACCTCGAAAAACTCGGCAGCTTGGGCTGGCATTGCGGCCAGGATCAGCACCAACAAGGCGACAGCAGCGCGATCAAGAGCAAGCATTGCAGGCCTCTTTGTGGCCTTTCTGACCTTAGAATATAGGTGTGCCGTCGGGCAAGGGCAAGTCTGCAATCAAGCCGGGTTAATCGGAGAGACCTCAAATCAGACGGTTTCTGGGCAGTCGCGCTGAAGCGAGCACAAATGACAAAGCCACCCCAATAATTTAGGGTTGCTTCGCAATGCCCGGGGCTGGGGCGTCTCCGGCTTACATCGTGGCGACAGGCGCGGCCGCAAGCAGCACATTGTATTCGTCAACCGAGAAATCGCCATTGGCATCGGTGCCGACATATTGACCGGCATCGGGAAATATAGGGCAAATTTTAGGCAATATCAGTAACAATAAAGGCTGGCCAGATCAGGCCAATTGATCTGATGTAGCCGGCGCTTTTCTTGCTGTATATTCAGTATATATCGGGAAGAATTTCCGGAAACACATCAGGTAACCGATATAGATCAGCAAAAATGACTAATTGATTGGCATCATGTTCGCGTGACCGCATTGAACACGCAAGTTCGCGCGCATGAGCACTATATGCTGCTCCCATCAATTGAAAATCTTAGATTTCGGGACGAACGAAATCGCCGCTATCGTCGTCCATGATCCACAATTCGCCGGACGAAATGTCAAACCAAATACCATGCACGGCCAATTTGCCCTCTGCCTCAAGCGCGGCGACATAGGGGAAGGTGCGCAGATTGCCGATCGAATTGCGAATCGAGATGCGTTCGAGCGCCCGTTGCCGTTCACTCGGCGTCATCAGCGCATTCTGATCAAGCTGCTTGGGCAGATCGCCCAGCATGCTCATCCACTTGCCGATGAAGTCACCACTGTCGAGCGGATTTGTGTCGGGGTTGAGCGCGGCGTGGATACCGCCGCAGCGACCATGACCCATGATCACGATATTGCCTATGCCCAGTGCCTTGACGGCAAATTCAATGCCCGCCGAGGTGCCATGCTGGCCGCCATCGGGCTGATAGGTCGGTACTAGATTGGCCACATTGCGCAGCACGAACAATTCGCCCGGCTCGCTGTCAAAGATCATTTCGGGCGCCGCGCGACTGTCGCAGCAGGCGATGATCATGGTTGTCGGGTGTTGCCCGTTGGCTGCCAATTCGCGATAGCGGTCTTTTTCCGCCACATAGCGGCCCGCTATGAAGTTGGCATGGCCTTTGAGTAGGTGATCAGGAAATCGGTACATGAAACGTCGATTAGCGCTAAGAGGACATAAGATCAATCGGGCGCATTCAACGCCTCTGCATTAGGAGCATGCATGCTTATCTATCGTTCTCTGACTGGCAAGGATGACGCCAGCTTCTGCCACAAGGTCACCAAGGCGCTCAGCGAGGGCCGGCAGCTGCATGAGGCAGCCCCACCTATGCCCTCGATGGCCATGTTAAGAAAATGAAGGCTGGCCAGGCGGTAACCCGTAACGCCAAGGATCAGCTCTACGATCCTGACAAGCGGCATTTCTTCTATTTGGGGACTGTCCGGTTTTGTATTGCAATACGTACAGTTTGAGCTAGCACCTAATGGGTTCCGTAAAGCTCTTTGGGTCGCTGATTGCCGGTATCATCGTCAACAACATCATAACAACACGGGCCACCAAGGCTGCTTCCCCGAGCCTATAAGGCGGTCAAAGTCATCATCGGCCCGGCTAAACAACACTGCCGGTGGCTAGCCGCAGGGTCAGAGCCTGCAGCAGCATGATGGTCTTAGCATCGGCAATCTCGCCGCTGCCGATCATCGCCAGGGCCTTATTAAGGCCCATTTCGAGCACTTCGATGTCTTCGCCCTCATCGCCCAGGCCGCCGCCATCATGCTCGCGCTGACTTAGCGTGTAGCGACCGATAAAGCAGGTGCATTTTTCGGTCAGCGAGTCCTGGCTCATATAGGCGGTTGCACACAAACACCAGATCGGCGGCGCGATAGCCGGTTTCCTCCAGCGCCTCGCGCTGCGCCGCAATTGCCGATGCCTCGCCGAGCACGCCTGCCGGCGCCTCGATCAGCCGAGCCGGATCGCTATTGAGAAACGTCGGCAGGCGGCATTGCCGAGTCGGGACTACGCTATGGGTGCCCGGAGCATAAAGCAGCACCGCCGCCGCGCTGCCATGGTCACAGATCTCGCGCGTTACCGTCTGCTCGCCGCCATCGCGCCGGGCATGAGTAACGTCGTAATTATCGAACCGCCCCCAATTGTGGCTCAGCCTAGTGACACTGTTGATCTTGACGGGACGGGGCATGCTGACTTTCCGTTTGATCGATTTTGGCCAGCTATGGGACAGACCGGCGCTGGTAAGCAGCGGACTACCATCACAGCCGCTATGCACCTACCTTCGGCCTCAATGCAGCCCTGTTGAAATAGCCCATGACGCCTGATTTAGGCTCTTTGGCCATTAAGGGCCAAAGACGCTGCGGGGCGACGCCTGGTCAGCAGCTCATCAGTTATGGAGCGCGACAACAAATAGCCTTGTAGGTAGTCGCATCCCAGCGCCCGCAGCATGGCTTGCTGCGGCTCGTCCTCGACGCCTTCGGCGGTCACGCTCATGCCCAGGGCATGCGCTAGGCCTTCAGTGATTTCAAGCTCGAGACGCGAAGCGTCAAGACCGAGGCGGTGCAGGACCTGCAGGACATTATCTGGAAATTGCTTATCCAAAAACTGTAGTGGCGAAACGTTGGTCGCTATCCGGGGGCAACTCTGAGGCAACGGCAAATCGGCATGCCTCTTCGAGAACCCAAAGCCAAAGCGCATCAATGATGCCGGTCTCTTCTGCAATCCCGATAAGGGCGTCTGGCGCCGGATTTCCCCATGTCGGATGCAGCCAGCGCACCAGGGCCTCCGCACTAGCGATCTCACCGCTAGCGACATCAAAAGACGGGCTGATAGAAAAGAAAAGCCCAGTGCCGGAAATCAGGGCCTGGCGTAACTCAACCTCCAAAGTGCGCCTGTCCCGACGGGCACAATCCATCGCGGGCGTTTAAATTTGAAGACAATTGCTGCCGGCAGTTTTGGCCGCACCAAAACTTGCCGTGACAGACACCGATCCGCCGCTAAGGGCAAATGGCTGCGTTAGCGATTGCGTGCACTAACAATGCCGGGCCGCACAATGGCGAACTCATCCCCGGCCAGTCGAGCCAAAGTGACGTCTTCCGACAGCGCCTGCGAAAGTCGTTTGTCGAGCTGCTCGAGCAATTAATCGCCAGTGGCGTGACCCAGCGCGTCATTGATCTCCTTGAAGTGATCCAGATCGATCGAGACCAGCAACACTCTGGTCGCCGCCGAATATTCGTATCCCATGGCTTGTTCGAACCTCGTTTGGAGCCGCACACGATTTGCCAGACCCGTCAGCGGATCATGGAATGCCAAAAATGAGGCTTGCTCTCTGCTCGCCTCAAGCTGCACCGCGGCACGCCGAAGCCAGACCAAAAGCCTAACCATGCCAACAACACCCAGGCAGAACATACCCAATAGGCCAGCGACGCATGATCATTGCCCGGCCCCGCTACATTAAGCGCCGACAAGCCGAGCCGCAACGTCTCGGACAGGTTCGACAGAAGTTTACTCTCAAAGCCCCTGATCCAGACATGCATAAATTCGGTGCCGGGGCGTTGCGAGGTCGCCTGGCTCGTGCCCACGACCGGCTAAATAATGACCGCCATGGAATCCTGTTGCACCGCCGATGCCACGGCCATGCTGTGTTTTATCGAGACCGGCAGGGGCCCGACGATCGCCTAGTCCTGCGAATCAAATTGGTCTGCCGGATGTTTCCCCAGCTCGCTCACCCGCATCACGGCGCCATTGGCGGCCCCGACATAGACCTGGTCATCGCTGTTGAACGCACGTGTCCGGCCGGCGAGATTGTCGGTAATTCAAACCCAATTCATGGTGCGCAGGCTGAGGACAGCATCATCCTAACTGGTCAGGCCAGTTTGCTCATCAACAAGCCTATCTTTCTCCTGGACAAGCCCGGCAGCAATGGCCTGACTTTCTTCAGTCACGACCAGGCTATCAACGCGCTACACAACCCACCAAACCGACATCCCGAGCATCGCAAGGCGCGCAACAGAAAG
The DNA here is from genome assembly GCA_025050575.1 of Candidatus Devosia symbiotica. GTDB lineage: Bacteria > Pseudomonadota > Alphaproteobacteria > Rhizobiales > Devosiaceae > Devosia > Devosia symbiotica. Next base: position 12,331 of record JALBVE010000022.1, on the reverse strand, counting down.
GATCGTTGCAACCAGACCAAGATAGCGCGGCGAGAAACCTGCTTCGGAAGGATCTTCATTTTGCATTGTTGGCGCCTGGGTTGCCCCCAGTGTAGCGGCTAAAAGGGATACCAATGTTTAATTTAGTACTAAAGAGGTTGATCACACTGTGTGCATGACCCCATCGATGGGAGCCGGCGACAGGCCCAGGTACTCTGATTGTCCGGATTTCGGGTTAGGTGTCGTTGAAAACGAGACGCTTCGAGTCGCGATACGGGCGGCTATCTTTCAGCCCCTTCTGCTGTCCCGATCATGGCACAGTGACGTCGGCGTGTCCATGATCATGTCCCTGGTCGTGGTATAGCTGAGATGAAGAGGAATCACTGGACCAGTCCGCAGCGGACAAACTTGATCCGGCGGTTATCCGCAAGCGACGCCGGGCTTTGTCGCGCAGCGAGGAAAATCTCCGACCTGCGCGCGCTGGAACGGTTGCGTCTGGCCCTGCGGATTGTCAGGGGCACGGGACTTGCGGCGGTGTTGACTTATGCCTATCTCGGGCGGGTTCAGGTGGTGCAACGCTTTCCTACCATGGCCGGCGCCTACGCCGCCGTCGGACTGAGGATCAACGTCGTTGGTCTGGGCTTTTCCGATGTGCCGTCGCTGCAAACCCTGCGCAATGGCAAGGAAGTGCTGATGATCTCGGCCCAAATCGTGGGGTTGTCATCCAGTCCGGTGCCGGCAGTGATTGTCACGCTGATCGGCCCAAACGGACAGGGCGTGTATCAGTGGAGCGTGCAGCCGACCGTATGTGACCTGATGGTCGGCGAATGCTCGACATTTGATACCCAATTGACCCTCCTGCCGGGGAAAGCCTCACGGGTCCGGTTCAGCTTTGCCGGCGGTCCGGTTTCAAGGGCAATTTCGGCCAGCCAAGCCACGCAGGGCGCCCTACTGGTATGGCCTCTGTTGCCAATCTCGCTGCGTCCGACAGTCCCGTTGTTGACGCTGGCGCTCAATCTGAGCACGGTGTCCCTGTCCCCCGCAAATGCCAGTCCGGAGCTTCATTGATGGCCCGCATTCTTGTTGCTGAAGACGATCCCTTCGTCCGCGCCTTTGCGGTGAGCGCCCTGATAATTAAAGAGTCATGAGGTCGTAGCCGAAGAGGATGGCGGCCTAGCCGCGAAAACGGCCGATACCGAGCAAGGCCGGTTCAATCTGTTGCTCAGCGACATCAAGATGCCTATTATGAACGGTATCGTACTGGCGTTCGATGTCGCGGCAAAATATCCGCATATCATCATCGTACTGATGACCGGCTTTGCCGATCAGCGCGAGCGGGCTCATGGGCTCGATGCGCTGATTTATGACGTGATCGTCAAGCCGTTCACCCTGGTCGATCTATTAGCCAAGATCGACGACGCGCTGGCTGGCAAGCCGGTTGAAATCGTCTCGCTGGGGCGCCAGGCCCGCGAGAACTAAACCCAATCGGGGACGCTATCGAGGGCAATCAGCTCCTCGATCGACTTCCGCGGACGGATGACATGGAATTTGTCACCGGCCACAAGCACTTCAGGGATCAGCGGGCGGGAATTATAGGTCGAGGCCATGACCGCACCATAGGCGCCGGCACTCATGATGGCCAGCAAATCCTCCTCCTGGACACCGGCCATGGCGCGCCCTTTGGCAAGATAGTCACCGGTCTCGCAGACCGGGCCAACGATATCGGCAGTGATCGGGGGCAGATTGGAATAGTTCACCAGCGTCACGTCGTGACGGGCCTCGTAGAGTGTGGGGCGCAGCAGATCGTTCATGGCCGCGTCAACGATGACAAAGCTGGTACTGCCTTGCTTTACGTATTCCACCTTGGTGATCATAACGCCGGCATTGCCCACCAGAAGGCGGCCCGGCTCGATCACCAGAGTGCAGCCGAGCTGGCCGATCTTGTCGCGCACCACGGCGGCATAGGCCTCGGGGTGTGGCGGCGCTTCCTGGTCATGATGATAGGGAATACCCAGGCCGCCGCCGACGTCGATATCTTCGATACCATGCCCGTCGGCGCGCAGTTCCCTGACCAGTTCGGCCATCAGGCCAAAGGCATTGCCGAAGGGTTCCAAATCGGTGATCTGGCTGCCGATATGCATGTCGACGCCCACGGCCTGCACATTTGGCAGTTCGGCAATGCGACGATAGACTTCGCGCGCCCGGGCATAGGGGATGCCGAACTTGTTCTCGGCCTTGCCGGTAGAGATCTTGGCATGGGTGCGGGCATCGACATCGGGGTTGATGCGCACCGAGACCCGCGCTGTCACACCCATCTCCAAGGCGACCATGGACAGGCGCTCCAGCTCGGGCTCGCTCTCAAGGTTGAAACATTTGATGCCAGCACTGAGGCCGCGGCGCATTTCGGTGATGGTCTTGGCAACGCCAGAAAACACGATCATCTCAGGCCTGATGCCGGCGGCCAGGGCGCGTTCGAGTTCACCGAGCGAGACCACGTCAGCGCCGGCGCCTTCGGATGCCATCAATTTGAGGACAGCCTGATTGGAATTCGCTTTCATAGCATAAGCCAGCAAGGTGGGAATGCCGTCAAACGCGGCTTTGACCATCCGCACGTGCCGGCGCAGTGTTGCACTCGAATAGACGTAGAACGGTGTGCCGACCTTGTCTGCCAGATCGTTCAGATTGACGTCCTCAGCGTAGAGAACGCCGTCGCGATGTTCAAAATGGTGGACCAAGCTGGAAACCCTCAATGGTTTCTGCGTCGCGCCATCGCTCCGACGGCGCCGGCGTGACATTGCGAGAGTTCAGGAATTTCGCGACCAACCTCTAAGGCAGGCTCGGACAAAACGAAAGCAAGACTTATCGATCCACCTCATAAGCGGCCTCGATATGCGCGGCGACCAAAGACTGCAAATGCCACAAATGCGGATCGTGAATACCAACCTCTTCGAGGTGACGCACGGTGGCATAGAGGTATTCGGCCATCGAGCCGTGATTGCCAACCGCAGTAGCCAGGACCTCGGCAATGCGCTCGGGCACGAGATCAGAGACATAGCGCCCGGAATGACGATCAATGCAAAAAGTCAGGGCGCGGATGGTGCGGTCGCCGGCGCGGGCATTGATCCAGCGCGGGGAAAAGGCCGATGGCAGCCAGCCCATTTCGCGCTCAAGCAGGCTGGTCATGCAGCTGTCGACACAGTCAGGCGGCAGGCGATAAAGTACGCTATTGCAGGCGCCGCCGCAGTCAAGCGCCAGCATCAGGCTGGGATGTCCGTCGGATCCACGGAAGCGGGTATTCAAGCCCAGGCAGAAGGCGCGGAGCCAGCCATGCACCAGGCCGTTGCGCATTTCGACAAAATCACAACCTCGCGCCCGACTCGGCGGGACCGAGCAGTTTGGCAATGGTGGCCTGATGGTCTTGTAGCGTTGCCGCGTGCATCCCCTCGGGGGCATCTGATCGGTGGTTCGTTAGGGTTGCAAATATCCGACATGACGCTCGGTGAGGTGCATCTGTCGTTGTCTGCTGGCCATTCATTCAAATCCAAATCAGTATGTAGCCACATTAGGCGTCGCTGGTGGCTAAGGAACCCCGCCATCGCCATAGCCGCCATGCTTTTTGCGCGCAATTGGCCTGGTCTCATGCGGCTGGCCGGTGAGTTCGGTCTTCCAGCGCGCCGCCTGGATCAGCACATTGGCCGGCGCGGTGCCACCATAGCTCTGGCGGGCCGCGACCGAGGCCTCAACGGTAAGCACCTTGCAAATGCGGCTATCGATGCGCTGATCGATGAATTTGAAGTCTTCAATGGTCAGGCCTTCAAGACCACAATTCTTCTGCTCGGCGAGCGCGACGATCTGTCCGGTGATGTGATGGGCGTCGCGGAATGGAATATCGAGTTCACGCACCAGCCAGTCGGCGATATCGGTGGCGGTGGAGAAGCCAGCGGTGGCCGAGGCCCGCATGCGGTCGCGATTGGCGGTCATGTCGCCAACCATGCCCGTCATCGCCGCCAGTGCCAACGACAGGGAATCAAGGGCGTCAAAGGCGACTTCCTTGTCTTCCTGCATGTCCTTGGAATAGGCCAGTGGCAGGCCCTTCATCACCACGATCAGCGAGGTCAAGGCGCCCAGAATGCGGCCTATCTTGGCGCGCACTAGTTCGGCAGCGTCAGGATTGCGCTTCTGCGGCATGATGGAGCTGCCGGTGGTGAATTTGTCGCTGAGACGGATGAAGCCGAATTGGGCCGAACTCCAGATCACCATTTCCTCGGCAAAGCGGGAAAGATGGACGGCACAGATCGTGGCGGCAGCCAGGGTTTCGAGAATGAAATCACGATCAGAGACGGCATCAAGCGAATTGGCGGTGGGGCGATCAAAGCCGAGCTTTTCGGCGGTCATGAAGCGATTGATTGGATATGGCGTGCCGGCCAGGGCAGCTGAGCCGAGCGGGCTCTCATTGAGCCGTTTGCGGGCGTCGAGCAGCCGGCCGGCATCGCGGCCGAGCATTTCGACATAGGCCAGCAGATGGTGGCCGAAGGTCACCGGTTGGGCGTTCTGCAGGTGGGTGAAGCCGGGCATGATGGTTTCGGCCTCGTCTTCGGCCTTGGTCGCCAGCGCCAGCTGCAGCGTCGCAACCTGCACCACCAGCGTGTCGATGGTGTCGCGGACATAGAGCTTGAAGTCGGTCGCCACCTGGTCGTTGCGCGAGCGGGCGGTGTGCAGGCGGCCAGCGGCATCGCCGATCTTGTCGCGCAGGCGGCTCTCCACATTCATGTGGATGTCTTCAAGCGCCCGCGAGAACGTAAAGGTTCCGCCCTCGATTTCGGCCAGCACCTCGGTTAGACTGGCAACAATGGTGTCTCGGTCTTCCTGCGTCAGGATGCCCGTCTCGGCGAGCATTGTGGCATGGGCGATCGATCCGGCAATATCCTGGCGGAACAAGCGCTGATCAAAACCGATCGAAGCGTTAATTTCCTCCATGATGGCGCCGGGGCCCGTGGCAAACCGGCCGCCCCACATCTTGTTACTCATCGAATACCTCGGAGATCTGTTATGACCGATATGCACGCACTGCGCCCCGGCGCTTTCAGCCGCGTTCGGCTGCTGGTCACGCTAGGGGTGGCGGGATTGGCGGTAGCTATAGCGGCGTGGATGTGGCTCAGCAATGCCGAGGTGGCCAGGGAATGTCCACTGCAGACCGAAGCAGCTGCTGCCATCGATGCCGCTGCTGTCGGCGAGTTGGCCGCGCTGAACGGCACCGGCGAGGGGCAGGGTTATGCCAGCCTGGCGTTCAAAGATGCCAAGGGCGCGGATCTGACCATTGGCGACTTCAAGGGCAAAGCCCTACTGGTCAATTTCTGGGCCAGCTGGTGTGTGCCCTGTCGCGAGGAAATGCCCGCGCTTGATGCGCTTGCCACCAAATACAATTCGGACAGCTTCATGGTGCTGCCGATCAATCTCGATATTGGCGAGAACGGGTTGGCCAAGGCCAACAAATTCCTGGCCGATAACGGGTTCGCCAATCTGCCGCTCTATGCGGACAACACGTTTGTCGCCTTTGATCATCTCAAGCAGCAGGCCGTCGCGGTAGGTCTGCCCGCGACGCTGATCCTGGATGAAAACGGCTGCGAACTGGCGGTGCTGCAAGGACCAGCCGAATGGCATACCCCGGACGGGGAAGCTGTGGTCGAAGCGCTGATCGGCCCAGCTAGGGTCAGGACCCATTGATTTGTTGAATTGAGTTCTGAGCAGTGATTCAAGGTGGCAAGAAGTGCTTGCCTTGAGTGATTTGCTGATGCTGACGGCGGAGCAGATGCGCCGGATCGAGCCCTATTTCTATGCTTTCGCATTGCATCGGAGTATCGGGGGAGATGAACACCGCATCGAGCAGCACATCCTGCCAATATGACGCCCACCCGATCAGATCGGCGCCGTTGGAGCCGTAACCATGCAGCACCTCCCCCGCCTGCTGCAGCGCACCACCTGATTTGAGTTGGCAGCATTGGGCTAGAGGGCTTGGTCACAGGGCAATTCCTTCTTGCTCGCGCAGCACCGCGAAATAGCGCCAGAACAACAGCGCGGCGACCGAACGATGCGGCGCCCACGTCTGGGCTATGGTGATCATGTTCTTGATCGTCGGCCGAGCGTCAAGCCTGAGCCCGTGCTGCACGGCCTTGAGCAAGGCGAGATCGCCGGCCGGAAACACATCGGGATGGCCAGCGCAGAATATCAGATAGACCTCGGCCGTCCACGGTCCGATCCCCTTATGCGCGCACAAATAGGCGACGGCCTCTGATGCTGGCAGGGTTTCGAGATGGCTAAAATTGAGTGTCCCCTCCGCAATCGCTATAGCGATGGCACGCACGGTGGTGAATTTGCTGCGTGAGAATCCGCTCCCGCGCACCGCCTCTTCAGACAGCGTCAGATAGTGAACCGGATCGAGCGCGCCGGGCAATTGCGAGAACCTGTTCCAGATGGCCCCGGCGCTAGCTACCGAGACCTGCTGGCCGCAAACCACCTTGGCGATCCCGGCAAAGCCAGGCTCGGTAATCGGCGGCTGCACTGCGCCTGACCGGTCTCGCACCGGCGCGAGGCGCGGATCAATTTCGACCAGCCTGTCAATATGGTTGGCAATAGCATCGACACTGTCCAGACGCGGTGACGTGACGATTGGGGCCATGCTAGAACGCTCCTCGTGTCGCAGAAATCATCCAGTCCAGTCCTTCGTTTTGCCCCCAGCCCCAATGGCCGGCTGCATGTTGGCCACGCCTTTCGGCCCTCGTAGCCTGGCACGCCGCCGCGCTAGGGGGCATCGCCTTGCTGCAGATCGAAGACATCGGCACCGAGCGCTGTAAACCCGAATTCACCACGGCGATCTACCACGACTTGCAATGGCTAGGATTGGACTGACCAACCCGTCATGCTGCAATCGACGCGTCTGGATGTCTATGCCAATGCCGGCAATAGCCTGCGCAACCAGCATCTGCTTTATCCTTGCTTCTGCAGCCGCATCAAAATCGCTGCCTTGGCGACCGAACACGACCCCGATGGCGCGCCGCTTTATCCGAGCACCTGCCACCAACTTGACCGCAGCGAGCAGATTGAGCGGTTGCAGCCTCGACACGCAGACCGCCATCGCCCGCGCCGGCATACTGACCTTTTCGGTGGTCGGGCCGCTGATTACCGACCGCCCGCAGATCCGTTATGCGCGACCCGAGCGCTGGGGCGATGTGATGCTGCAGCGCAAGGGAGCGCCTACCAGTTATCATCTCAGCGTCGTCGTTGATGACACTGCCCAAGCCATCACCCATGTCAGCCGGGGCCACGACATGGATACCGCAACCGATCTGCATGTTCTGCTGCAAATGCTGCTGGCCTTCCACCCCGATCTATCACTTCCGCCGGCTGATCCAGGATAACGACGGCGGCAAACTATCCAAGTCAAAAGGCTCGCCATCACTGGCGAGCCTGCGTGACGCCGGCTGGACACGAGATGATGTTCGCTGCGCCGTTGGCCTTTAAGCAGCGGGCCGCCTCAGCGGTTCTTCCAGATGCGGTCAAGATGGGTATTTGAAAAACTATCCAGGGATTTCAGTCCATACCCCAGTTCCCGGTCAAACCCCGCATGGGCCAGCCAGAGCTCTCCGAGCCCCGTCGCCAAAGGCGAGTGAGAGCCAGATAATAACCACGACCAGCAGCAGGCCAAACGCATAGACATGCAGCAGATTATAGATCGCTGTGCCAACCGCGGTCCGAGCCCACAGGCAGCAAAGCCGAGATCTGATGCAAAGAAGATCGGGATGGCGCTCCACCACGCTAGACCGTCGCCAAGCTGCCAGAGTAGGACCAATCCGACCACAAAAACCAGAGCGTCTTCGGCGCGTTACCACAGGATGAGAGCGTTCGCGTTCATTGCTGCTTCTGCCATTTTCTACCCCTTACGCGACCTACCGGCCCTGGACCTGGACCTGCGTGCGGACCTTGGCGACCACTGCCTCGCCAAACGGCGTGCCAAAATCGGGCTCAAAATTGCTTTCAAGGCGGGAATCGACAAATTCCATCGCATTATTCCAGAGATAGCGCATCTTGACGATCTCGCGCATCATCCCCGTTGACCAGATCCATTGCGTGCAGCATCAGCCAGGGCAACGGCGTCACCTTGAGCGGCTCGTCCCAGGCCAGGATGATGGCGTCCATCATCTGCCTATTGGTGACGAAATGCCCGGCGAAGTAAAAATTCTCAAAAGCACCCAGCATGTCGCGTTTTTTGGCCAGTGCAGCAAAGGCTCGTCCCAGATCGGGCAGATGGCCCAGCTATAACCGATATCGAGATCGGCATGTGCAGCACCTTGCCCTTGCCAATATCCACCAGCATGGCCGATCAAACCAGTCGCCAACAATGTTGGGCGCTTAGAAATCGCCGACCCGCACGATGATGGTCTGGAACTTGCCGGCTTTTGACGCTGCGGCCAGCATTTCTTCCTATCGCACCCAGATGGCCCCGCGAGAGATCCGTGGCTGCTGCGCGACCCTTGTCTCATTTCTCATAGGACAGATTGAGTGCGTTGAAGACGATATCGGCACCTTCGATTGCTGCCTTGAGGTCTGCCAGGCTCGCGGCATCGCTCTTGATGACCGGTGATTAGCTGCCGATTGGAACGACCAAAACCACTGACCGAAAAACCGGCAGCTTGAAACGCTGTGGCTGCGTAATGGCCGATATGGCCGTTGATCCCCAGGACCGTCACATTGCCCTTGCCCATAACTGCTCTCCATTGCTGCTGCGCCCAACATCAGCTATTCATTTTAATTGATAAATTGGCGAGTTTTGCAGAATTGCCATTCAAAAATGAATAGAGAACAAGATTGGGCGCTATGGAGCAGCTTCTCATCGGTGGCGGCCAATGATTCACTGTCGGCGGTGGCCGGCGAATTGGGAATCAGCCAACCGACCATGGGCGCCACATCGAAACTCTTGAGGCCAATCTTAGCCTGGCCCTGTTCGAGCATTCATGGAGCCGACTTCGGCCCAACAGTACCACCTTGCGTCTCTACGAGCCGGTGTCGCAAGCTTAGACAGCGCTGGCTGAAGCGGCCCTCATTGCCGAGGGGGCGCAGGCCAATTACGGCGGTACTGTCCGCCTCACCGTCAGCGCGCTCATTTCCAACTATGTGCTGCCCACCTGCTACTGCCAATCCACGAGCGCTATCCTGACATCGCCATCGAAACCGTGCCTTCCGATTCTGCCGAGAACCTGCTGCTGCGCGAGGCCGATATCGCCATTCGCATGTTTCGCCCGACGCAACTGGAGCTTATCTCGCGCCATCTGAGTGAGCTATCCTTGGTCGCCACGGCCTACCAGACCTATATCGACTGGCGCGGCATACCCCGCAAGATCACTGACCTATATGACCACGACATTATCGAGCTGGACCGCTCCGGCGTGATCATTGCCCATGTCCAGACACTAAGCCTGCAATTGCGCCGCGAGCACTTCGCGCTGCGCTCAGACGATCAGCCGCACATCTGGGAGTTGATCAAGGCCGGACTGGGTGTAGGGTTTGCCCGGGCCTGGCTGGGGCGTGATACGCTCGGTATGGTCGCTTTGCCCGTGGATCTGTCCATTCCCCCGCTCCCGATCTGGCTCACCACACACAGGGAATTGTTCACCTCGCACAGGATACGTGCCATCTATAACGCTCTGGCCGATGGCCTTGTTGCGTATATGAACGGCTAGACAGTTTCGGTAGGAAATCATGCAAATTGTGCTCAATCTCGCTATCATTCTCGCGCTGATCTTTGTGATCGTCGTGCTGGGTCTGGGTCTGTGGAACATGCTCAAGGGCGGCTCGGGCAATGCCAGCCAGCGCCTGATGCGCCTGCGGGTGATCGGTCAGACCGTCGCCCTGTTGCTGCTGATGGGCGCCCTGTTCTTCCTCAGCGGCGGCCGGGGCTAATCAGACATGGTCAAGCTCAACCGCATCTACACCAAAACCGGCGATGACGGCACAACTGGGTTGGTTCGCGGCCCACGGCGTCCGAAATATGATTTGCGAGTGGAGGCTTACGGCACAATCGACGAAGCCAATGCTTGCATCGGCCAGGCCCGTATCCACTCTGGCGCGCAGCCCAAGATCGACAAGCTGCTCAACCGTATCCAGAATGATCTGTTCGATGTCGGTTCCGATCTCGCCATACCCGGTGCCGATACGGACGACGCGCCATACCCGGTGCTGCGCATCCGCCCGATCCAGACCGAGGCGCTCGAAAAGCTAATCGACCAGTACAATGCGGCCATCGAACCACTAACCAGCTTTGTGCTGCCGGGCGGCTCGCCGCTGGCGGCGGCCTTGCACGTGGCCCGCACTGTGACCCGGCGCGCCGAGCGCATCACGGCAGAACTGGCGGTGGTCGAACCCGACACCAGTCCTGAGGCCCTGCGGTACCTCAACCGGCTATCGGATCTGTTATTCGTGCTGTCGCGCGTGGCCAATGCCAACGGCGCCACAGATGTGCTTTGGGTGCCTGGCAATAACGGCGATCTGAAAAAGCCCTGATTCGATCTTCGGTCGATCCGAGGTAATCACGCCGCCCGTGGCGCATCCTTGAGCCGACGGCGCTCGACAAACGGCTTAGGCTTTGCCGGTTTGGCCGCGATAAGCACTTCAGGCAGCAACAGTATTTCTTCGGAGGATTCCACCCGATTGCGCCCGCTATGCTTCGCGGCATAGAGCGCCGTATCGGCCCGCTCGAACAGCTCTGCCATGGGTAAGGTGCCCAATGCGGTCGCGATCCCGAAACTGACGGTAACGCGGATGGTCTTGCCTTCTCAGAGAATTTCTATCTCATCGATGGCACGGCGCAAACGTTCGCCGATCAGTTGCGCCAGGGCAGCATCTGTTTCGGGCAGCAGCACCGCAAGCTCTTCGTCGCCCAGGCGCGACAGCGGGTCACGATTGCGCAGGCTGGCCCGCAGCATCATCGACACCCGCTGAAACACAAAGTCATCCGTCGCACGGCTTTGAAGTAATCAAGATCGAGCGCCATCAGCGTCGATTCAGTATCGGTCGTGCGCGGCGTTCAACCCCGCGGCGGTTGGGAAGCACGGTCAATGGATCGGTCAATGCCCGCAACTTCCATTGCTGCTCGTGATCAATCTGGCGGAACTCACGCCCAACAAACAGCTCTAGCAGGACGGCGCCGAACGCCGACGTCGAAACCATAAAGGGTCCGATCAGGCTGATTACCACCCACCAACTCGCATAGCCCAGGCGGATACCCGTCAACACATAGTAGGAGACAAACACCCCCAACATTACCAGATGGCGAGCCTTGACGCTGCTCTTGGGGCGCAGGAAATAGCGCCAGCTCAGGCCGAGCAACCCGGCCATCACAATGCCAGCAGCACCAGGCATTGCACCCATGCCGCCCAATCACATTCGATAGCCCGCGCCAATAGCGATAGCCGCCGCTAGCCAGCCGCCAAACGCTGCGGCAAAGATAATGCTGCTGGCGTCGACCATGACGCCCACACCCAGATGAGCCGGCGCCATGATGGCCACGACTGCACCCACACCAAAGATCGCGCCTTGAATGATTAACTGCACATAGCGCGACCAAGTCTGTCGCTCGACCACGCCAAAGGCGATCGCCATCAGCGCTAGCAGGCTGATGCTTTGAGTCAGAGCAATAAACATGTCTTAAGCGAACACGTCTTCCCGATCAGGCCTAATATTACTGCCAGCCATCAAAGCGGAGCTGTGTAAGCATTAGGTGAAAGTTCGCATAGACAATGTCTGGACCGACCCAACGCAATTAACGACCGATGAAGTTCAGCCACCGCAAATGCAATCAATTTTAGTAACAATGGCAGGCTTTGTTTACGCGTCCCCGCTAGGGTCAACATTCTGACGTCCATCAGAAAAGGCGGACCGCAATAAACTTCGACCTCTCGACCCAGATGCTGACGATGAACTCGATCAAGACGCAGACCAGCGCGCAAATCACTGTGTTCAAAAAGTAGAATGATATGGAGAATGGGCTACTCAATACCTTGACGCAAGTCGCGCTGGCGCCGCCACCTGCCGGTCAAGGGACTGTGATCGACAAGCGCGCCTGACACAGGGGATCCACACCGTGAGCAATGTTCTTTCCGTCAATCCCGCCATCATAATCAATCGCATTGTCGCGCGCGAAGGCACGCCCCTGGCCGCCCATCTGGGCAAGGTCGCCGAACTGCGTATGCGCTTGGAGAATGCCGAGAATGAGCAGCAAGAGCGTGCCACCCTGACCAATCCGGACGCGAAAGTGCAACTCATTCTAACCGGCGCTGACGTGATGCCATCTTCTGGCTAA
>JALBVE010000021.1 GCA_025050575.1 Candidatus Devosia symbiotica | reverse complement strand
GCAATGCTAGCACCACCATGGTGATGCAGATAATTGCCACTTCATGGCGATTGTTCAAATTGAGACTATGCAAGGTACGCCGAAATTGGTATCTAGGTTCCGCGGAACTTAAACCCGGCTCATTATGCGCGACGCGGAAAACATCCTTGAGCCGATCGCCTTTGAAAACGGTTCGGCTACTTGACTGAACTGAAGTCGCTGGGGGAAATACGTGTCCTTGAGCGTGGCAGGAACGCGTTTTCGTCAACGATCAGAAACGATGGTTCATTGCGGTCTGGGAGCTGGTCTAGTTCGTCCGCAGATAGTGCGGACGCCGCCATGCACGCGATTTTTTAGATCGCTAGGCCGCTTGGTACGGTACCGCAACAATACAACAAGGAATACCTCGGCAGATTGCATAGCGCCTCAAAGAGCATGTTACACACAACAACTTCTAGCTCGGACTAGCCCAAGGCTTGTCGAGCTGCGCAATGTGCCCATGAACGAAAAAAGTCATAGGTAATGGCTCAGTGCTTTGACGCAAACGCGAGTGCAAGTCTTGTTTTTTAAACGCTACCAAGCCCCTCTCCTCGCGATCAGGGATCTGCCTCGTTGGGTCAAACAGATAGTCCTGATTGTCTTTGACATTTTTGCCTTGTCTGCCGCGCTTTGGATGAGCTTCGTGCTGCGCTATGGTAGCTGGCGGTTGCCGTTGTCGCTTGATGAACTCGGCATCGTACTCACTGCCCCGCTGATCGCGATCCCGGTCTTTATCAAGGCCGGTCTATATCGCGCCGTTATCCGCTACCTTCCGGAACGGGCACTGTGGACAGTGGTGCAGGCTATGACCATTGCTGCGGTTTGCTGGGTGGTATTTGTCTTCCTCGTGGAATTAGCAGGTCGCGGTGTCGTTCCGCGCTCGGTACCTATCATTTATTGGAGCCTTGGCATCTTTGTCATCGCTGGCAGCCGTTTTACGGCCAAGCAGCTACTGAGCCCAGTTGCCGATCAGCGACAGAAGCGGCCAATTCTTATCTACGGCGCCGGCGAGTCGGGACGCCAGTTGGCTTCCGCCCTTCGACAACAGGCCAAGCATCTGGTTCTAGGATTCGTAGACGACAATGCCAAGCTGTTCGGGCGTGACGTGGTTGGCCTGCGCGTATACTCGCCAGAGTTCCTTCCTTCCTTGATCCAGCACTACAGGATCAAGGAAGTCATCCTATCGATGCCATTGCTGAGTGTCCGCCGGCGACGCGAGATTGTGGCTGTCCTAGCAAGCCAGGGAGTCAAGATCAGGACGCTGCCAAGCGTGACCGATCTGGTTGCGGGCAAGTATCTTGTCGGACAGATCAAAGAAATCGATATCGATGACCTTCTGGGCCGCTCATCCGTTCCCTCTGAGCCCGAACTCATCCGCTCTATGATCGAAGGCCGCACCATTATGGTCACAGGCGCAGGCGGTTCGATCGGATCCGAGCTGTGTCGTCTGATCGTCAAGTGGCGTCCCCAGCGCCTGGTGCTTTTTGAGGCCAATGAATATGCCCTCTACAACATTGAACGCGAGCTTTCGGCGCTGCCGGATAGTGTGGTGGTTCCTGTTCTTGGCTCTGTCACCAATGCAGCCCGTGTCCGCCAGGCCATTGTTCAGAACGGGGTCAAGGCGCTGTTTCATGCAGCGGCACACAAGCATGTGCCCCTAGTGGAAACCAATGCTATAGAAGGCGTCGAGAACAACGTCATGGGAACGCTGACGGTCTGCAACATCGCCTTTGAAAACGGTGTCGAAAATTTCGTGCTTATCTCGACAGACAAAGCTGTGCGACCGACCAATGTCATGGGCGCCACAAAACGCTGGGCAGAGATCATCGTGCGTCAAAAGGCTTTCGACGCCATTGAGGGCGGAACCACACAAAAGTTTTGCGCTGTGCGGTTCGGCAATGTTCTGGGCTCCAATGGATCGGTTGTGCCGCTGTTCAAGGAACAAATCGCCAACGGTGGACCCTTAACGCTGACTGATCCGGATATGACACGTTACTTCATGTCCATACACGAGGCCGCCGAACTCATTGTACAGGCGGGCGCCCTTTCTGAAGGCGGCGACGTTTTTCTGCTCGACATGGGTGAACCCGTATTGATCAAAGATCTGGCCGAAAACATGATCCGCCTAGCTGGCCTTACGGTACGCAACGAGAAGAACCCTGATGGCGACATCGAAATCATCGTAACCGGGAAACGCCTGGGCGAGAAGATGTTTGAGGAACTGTTCTACGACGACGCAAACTCGAGCACGACGATCCATTCAAAGATCCTCCGCGCCAAAAGGTCAGAGGAACGTCGACCAGGAACACTTGAAGCAATTACCCAGTTACTAACCGCCATCGATGCTCAGAATGAGCAAATGGTCCGCAAAGTCCTGTTCGACTTCATTCAGCGCAACGCCGACGGAAACGAACCTTGAAACCCGTGGGTCGCGTCGTAGTAACCGGCGCGGCCGGCTTTGTCGGCAGCGCACTCTGCGCTGAACTTGTACGGCAAGGCTGGTCGGTCATTGGGCTGGTCCGGGTCCTGCCGGAGCGGGTTGTTGCCGGCGTTGCCTATATCGCCGCAGACTTGCAGCACGCCGACCTGGCCACATTGGTCTCTGACCCGGTAGACGCGGTAATTCATACTGCCGCCCGTGCCCATCGTCTCAATGAACCTCTAGAGCAGGCAGAGTCCGTCTATGAACAAGCAAATGTAACCATGAGTCGTGCTCTCGCGGACGCCGCGATCGACTGGGGCGCTGATCGCTTTGTCTTTCTGAGCACCTGCGGCGTCCTAGGTAATCGCAGCGATGGTGTACCTTTGAACGAATCCAGCCCGCCCACACCTCAGACACCTTACGCCCTGTCCAAGCTTGCCGCAGAACAAAGCCTATTCGACGTCTTCGCTGAGTGTCCCGAGCGCCTGGTAATACTGCGCCCTCCGCTGATCTATGGGGCAGCCGCGCCGGGCAATTTCGGGCTGCTGCTCAGGCTCGTCCACTCAGGGCTGCCATTACCATTTGCTGGCGTCCACAATCGCCGAAACTTAGTGGCGCTGGACAATGTGGTAGACATCATCTGCCTGTGCCTCAGCCATCCGGCTGCTGGCGGCCAGAGTTTTATTGCCACAGATGGTCCCGCCGTATCAACCCGGCAGATCATTGAGGCCCTGGCCTCTGGCATGGACCGGCATCCTCGGCTGTTCGCACTGCCAGATCGCATCCTGGCCGGACTGGCGCGGCTGGCGGGCTGCACTCGCGCTTATGAGCAGCTCACCCAGGATCTTGAATGCTCCAACGCGCGCGTACAACGCTTACTGGGCTGGCGCCCCGTGATTGCGTCGCAGGATGGGCTTGAGGCTGCAGGAAGGGGCTTTGCAGCCCGCCACACGATCCCTACCAGGCACTCCGCCCCCCGTCGATGACTAAGTTCTGCCCGGTCATGTAGCGCGATGCGTCAGAACACAAGAATTGGACGGCGGCGCGATATTCGCCGACGTCAGCCATTCGTCCCATCGGGATCAAATTGGTCAGTCGCTGCACAAATTCGGCGTTCTGATTGTTGAAAACGCCACCCGGAGACAGTGCGTTGACCCGAACGCCGTGCTCTGCCCAGTAGGTAGCCAGATATTTGGTTAGGCCAATCAGTCCGTGCTTGATGACCGAATAGGTCACGGGCTTTACGGGATCGCTAGGCAGCGACCGTGTTGGGTCAGGTCGATACAGCCGTTGATCGGGGGCGATAACACCGAGATCGGACGCAATGTTGAGAATTGCACCACTGCCACGCTTGGCCATTTTTGCACCAAAAATCTGGGCGCACTGCATAGCCCCGGTTAAGCCAACAGCTATTTCGAGATCCCATTGGGCGCGTGTGAACACCTCCAGCCGCGAGGCATGGGCCACGCCAGATGACGATGTGACCTTGGGATCTATCGCTGCATTATTGACTAAGATATCAACCTGGCCGCTGGCGTTACCCAGATCGGTGATCGCGTCCAGCGATGTGACATCAAGCACGAAAGCGTTGACTTGTGCCCCAGGGACCGCTGATTGAATGGCCTGCGCAGCCGCTTCAGCAGCAGCAATATTGATATCGGTGAGTATCAGGGCAGCCCCAATCTCGGCCAGAGCTGCGCCATGCTGCCACCCTAACAGACCGCCGGCGCCGGTAATCATGGCGCAGCGCCCCGTGAGATCAAAATGGTTTGGAAGCGAAAGACTCATGGATGGAATACCTGTTAGCTGCGGACTTGACCGCCGTCGACGACAATCGTGGTTCCAGTGATAAAAGCGGCGCGCGGCGAAGCCAGAAACGCGCAGATATCGGCTATCTCTTCGGGGGCACCCAGGCGACCCAATGCCACTTCGCGCTCCAGCATTGCCTCTACCGCCGCCTCGTCTTGCCGGCGCTTGCCGGCCCAGGTGCCATCGGCGGTCAAGATATTGCCTGGCGCCACGGCATTGATGCGAATGCCTTGGCGGGCAAGTGGCCGCGCCAATCCACGAACAGTGGCGTTTAGGGCCGCCTTGGCAGCAGAATAGGTAACTGGTGCCCCCAGCGCTTCAATGCCACAGATCGAGGAGATGCAGGTTATGGAACGGTCACCCGTCCCTTTGTTCATCAGAGGTGCAGCGGCCTCCATGGCATTTGTGGCCGTGAAAAAGTTCAGTTCGACAACCCGCCGCCATTCGACAGCAGTCTCTGCGCCAGGTGAGACCGAGGCGCCGCTGCCAATATTGGTCACCAGAATATCCAGGCGCCTCCACTGAAGGGAGATCTCTGCCAGAGCTGCCGCCGCCGCGGCCGGATTCGTCATGTCGGCCAGATGGACCGAACTCGGGCCTGGCAGTTGCGCAGCAACTTTCTGCAGTTCCGCTCCATTGCGGGCCAAGAGCGCCACTGTGCAGCCTTCGCGGCTAAGCCGGTTGGCAATGGCCTTTCCGATACCCCGGCTTGCGCCTGTCACCAAGGCGATCTTGCCGCTAAGCTCAAGATTCATCGCAGGCGTCCAGATAGTCGAACACCATGTTCTTGTAGCGCAACAGCACGCCTTGATGATCGCCATCGCTCGCCCGCGCCGTCTGCAGGATATAGCGTCCACGATAGCCAGACCGCTGGATCGCAGCGATGGCAGCAGGCAGACGGGCGGCGCCAGTACCAAGCGGCACTGTGGTTCCACCCAATAGCCGATCTTTGACGTGGACGTTGAGCACGCGGCTGGCATAGGCGTCAAGTTCAGCGACGGGATCATGGCCCCGCGCTGCGCTATTGCCGATATCATAGTTGATGCCGAAAATTGGGGCCGGCAGACTTGCGATGAAAGCGGCCAGCGCGTCGGGCCCGAAGTCAGACTCAAAGATTATGGCTACGCCCTGATCAGACAAGGACTGCCGCCGCGCAAGCAATGCTTCCAGCAGGACTGAAGTCTGGTCCGTATCTTCAAGCCTGCCGTTGTCTACCAAGGGGACCACAATCAATCTAATCGCTGCTTGGGCGCAGGCTCGGACCACGGCATCAAACTCCCCCAACAGTTCCTGGCGCGCTCCGCCCTCGGCTTTCCAGAATGGCGCCTGCATGAAAATATCGCCTGTCAGGGACGCTACCGAAAGCCCGTGTTGTTCGGATAGCGCCGCGATCCGGGCGCGGCCGTCAATCTTCATCAGCGGGTTGTCAGCAAGGCGATCATGGTCGAGTGTCCACTCCATAACACCAAGGCCGATGGCGGCCGCGGCAGCAAACTCGTCCCGCCAATGCTCCCAGGGAAATGCTTGGATCTTGCCGTCCACCACAGGCGAGAGCCTTCCTTGCATAAAGCCTAGCTGTGCTGTTCGCGATGAAGAAGCCCCGATCATGATGGCAATCCCTGTACGGTCCAACCTCCGTCCACGAAGATCTGTTGACCGGTGATGTAAGAAGAAGCGTCGGAGGCCAGAAACACCGCTGTACCAGACATGTCCTCGGGTTTACCCCAGCGTCCCAGCGCCGTGCGCGACCGGCGTGCCGCATGCATCTCCGGATTACCAAAGCTGCCCTTAGTCATGTCGGTATGAACATAGCCAGGAGCCAGGGCGTTAACGCGGATCCCGCGGGGAGCGAGGTCCACTGCCAGGGCCCGGGTAAGCCCCGCCAGTGCAGCCTTGGATGCGACATAGCCGGGATTGTCGGGAAAACCAAGTGCCGCATTGATGCTAGTTACATTGATGATGCTGCCGCCATCTTGCATGTGCTCCGCCACCGCCAGACACAGACCGTAAGCGGCCATAACATTAACGGCGAACGTACGATTAAGTCGGTCAACTTCATCGGTGATCATTAGATTGGCTGGTGGAAAACTCACCCCAGCCGCATTTACCAAAATGTGCGGTACACCATGCTCGTCCGTTATATTGGACACCACCCTAATGGCCGCCGAGATATCGGCCAGATCGCAGGCATGATGCAAGACGCCCCGACTCCCACCCTGCCCGGAACGGCTCAACCCGTGCACCTGTGCGCCCGCGGCAGCCAATCCTTGCGCAATAGCATTGCCGATACCGCGCGATGCACCTGTAACGATGGCCAGGCGCCCGTGCAGCGAAAAAGGGGTGTTGACCCAAAGATCAGGCATAGCCGTAACCATTCATGATAACCGTACAAAGCTTGACGTCTTCGGGATGATCGATCTGAAACATCTTGTGGCGATCCATTACGTACATGCCAATCTTGCCACCCAGCCGATTGGCTGTATTTCGCAGGAGCGTGGCAGGAAAAATGTAGAATGAACCATTCTCGAGAAAGCGCTTCTGGATTTCCTGACGGCGACGGCGGGTCTTGTAGTCGTAGTTGATTGACTCTGGACCAGCACCATCGTCCTTCCACATAAAGCAGTCTTCGATCTCAGCCACTGTCAGCAGGCTGTCGCATCCCTCCCTATGGTATTGCGCAAGAGCCAGCTCGATGTCGGAAATCTCACGAATGGGCGAGGTCGCCTGCAGAGCAATAACCAGACCGACGGTATTGCCGCGTTCTTCAAAGGCGTCGATCGCCTGCTGCCAGGCCGACTCCGAGCTTGCGGTATCGCCGGAGATATATTCTGGCCGCTTAATGCCGATAGCGCCAAATTGCTCGGCCACGTCTAGGATAGCCCGGGAATCCGATGAGACCAGAACCTGGTCGATACCCGCTGCCAGACGTGCCTGTTCGATCGTCCAGGCAATCAGCGGCTTGCCCGCAACATCAATCAGATTCTTGTGAGGGATACCCTTGGATCCGCCGCGAGCGGCGATGACAGCTACTGTAAGGCCCTTATTACCCAACGACATGATTATACCGTTCCTTCTAGGCGATCCAAAGCGATCCAGAAGCCCTCGCCGCGGTTCTTGTGGCCCTGCCAGATTTCAGGGATGAACGTTGCTGCCGGAGCGGCGCGCTTGAAGGCGTCGCCAACAGCAACAAAGTCTATATCGCCCTCACCCACCTGCAAACCTTCGCCATCGACACCGCGCGCGTCGCCATAGTGGATATGAGCAATGTAGGGCCCCAACGTATCAATGGCGCCGACCAGATCAAATCCGAAGTGGTTGGCAGCAAGGGCGGTATGGGCAACGTCAAAACAGATCCGCATATCGTGAAGATCACAAAAGGCAGCGATTTCCTCGGGAAAAATGAAAATGTTTTGATAGCGCTGACCGCCGAAGTGCCAGGGAAATGGCGCCATGGTTTGGGGGATGAAGTCGATGCCGTCGCAGTCCAACTCAGACAGGCTGCGCGCGAAGATATCGTAGCGCTGCAGTTTTTTCTCTGCCGAAATGGGCTTGTCCATCGAGAAGCCGCCGATATTGGCCACAATCGGCGGACGGGCAGTATTGGGAAAGAACTGCTTGAGACTGCGGGTAATATCGATCACCCGCTGCGTCTCACGCAGCGAGAACTGGCGGTAATCCTCGTCAAACGTAGCCAGATCCATCAGTCGGCTGCCAGAAAATAGCTCCGGCGCATGTATAACAAGGCCCTTGTCGTAATTAGCCCGAAGATATTCCGAAGGGTTACGCTCCATGTCCTGGTAGCTGAGATGAAATTCGATCAGATCTGGATCACATAGGTCCAGGAATGCTTCCACGTCGTGATAACGGACAGGCACACCCCAAGGGCGGCTGAAGTTGTAGCGGCGAGCCAGCATGGCGTCAGCCGTCAGATCAGAGGCGATGAAATAATCGCCCTCTTCTAGGTCGCGGGCAATCGAATGTCCGATCAACTCGGGCATTTGCAGTGGAGAAAGGCCTTGCCCTGGACTGCGCACCTGGATGTCGGCCTCAGTGATAATCGTGCCAGCGACGATCGGACGCGAGGCGACCAGGCTCTTGGCAAGGTTCTCACGATTGATCAACTCGCCCTGGCTGAGGCTCCGCTCAGCGGCCTCAGCACTGCCCATTGCCGCCTCAATCTCGCGAATACCCAACACCAATTGCTTGAATTCCGCAGGCTCCAGGCTGGCGGCGTGGTCAGGACCTTCCATCGTCCGATCCAGTGTGATGTGGCGCTCGATGACGCAGGCTCCTAGCGCCACGGCGGCCTGACTGACCGCTATGCCACGCTCATGACCGGAGTAGCCCACCAAGGGATGCATTTCGGCAATCTTGCCCATGAAGCGCATGTTGATGTTCTGAAATGCTGCTGGATAGGTACTCTGGCAGTGCAACATGACAAAGCCCGCCAGCGCGCGGGGCGTCAGAAAATCTATGGCCGACTTGATCTCTACGCTTGTGCTCATGCCGGTTGAGACAATCAAGGGCTTGCCCGTAGCGGCCATGACTCCAAGAAGAGGTAAATTTGTCAGATCTGCAGACGCCACCTTGAAGGCTTCGACGCCAAACTCCTGCAGCATACCAACACTGATCGGATCCCAGGGTGTACACATGTACAGAATGCCATTTTCTATACAGTAAGCAGCGAGGCGACACTGGTCATCGACGGACAATTCGAAGCGGCGCAGGATATCAAGGGTATACTCGACCGACAGGTCATCATCCTTGCCGGACAGCGTGGCGGCGCGGTAGACGCTGTCGAGCCGGCGCATCTGGAACTTGGCACAATCGGCACCGGCCTCGATGGCCGCATCGATCAGTGTGATCGCACGGTCAAAGCTGCCATTATGGTTATTGCCAATCTCGGCTATGACAAAGCTCGGCAGACCGGGCCCTATAGTGCGGCGACCGATGTGAATGGTCGGAGTGGATTGGCTTTGAACATCAGGCATAGGAAATCCAGGTCGATAATGTGATCAGTCAGGAACGCGAACGCGCCAAGATTGCAGGCCACAATCGTCAAAATACAGGCGCATGCAGTGATAGCCGTGTTCTTCCATTGCTGTGAGAAACTTCATCCGCTTGAATGGCTTGACGAAGAACACGAAGTAACCGCCGCCGCCAGCGCCAAGCAGCTTACCTCCAACCGCGCCACAGCGAATGGCGAAAGAATAGATCTCATCAAACGATGAAGACGCAATTGCAGGGCTCAGCGCCCGCTTGGCATCCCAGGCATCGTTCAACAACTCCCCATACCCTGCCAGACGCCCGCGCAGTAGGCACTTCTTCATTTCCTGTGTAATCTCTTTTAGCCGCCTCGCAGCATCCTCAGTGCTTTGGATCACGCTCCGGCGGGCTTGTTCGTCATGCACGAACTCGGCAGAGCGGTTCTGTCCAGTATGCAAGAGCACCATGCTTTCTTCGAGTTCACGCAATACGTCGCGATGCAACCGAAGAGGCATGACCTCATTGTCATCAGCCGTGAATTCCATGTAGTTGAAGCCACCAAAAACTGTCGCGTATTGGTCTTGCCAGCCACCGGGGATATTGAGCATGAGTCGTTCCGACTGAAAGGCCATTTCTGCGATCTGGTGTCTATTCCAGTGGTCTGATCGAAATTCGTTAAAACAACCAATTATCGCTGTTGTGACTACCGCTGAACCACCTAAGCCCGAACCCACGGGGAAATCCGCCGCCACTTCAAGCTCGAAGCCATAAGGCGGATCAATCAACTTGACCGCAGATTTGAGTAGATCCAGATGACCATCAAAGGCGAGATCGCCAACACTTGCCGCGTCAACCACCTCGCGCAAATCGTGAGAATACAAGCGCACCGAGCGGTCGCTGCGTCGGCGCAACGTAGCATGCGCATAAAGAGTGATGGTCGCATTGATTACCGCGCCGCCATTCTGCGAAAAGTAGCGCGTCATGTCAGTGCCGCCGCCGCCAAAGCTTATCCGCGCAGGCGCCCGGGCGCGACTGAAGATCTCCTGCTCTTCCTCGAGTCGAAATCGCTCACGTGAGTACACATCGACAAGCCGACCATCTGCATCCAGAATCGGCACCGTATGGATGCGGTCGTCTAGTAATTTGAGGATGCTTTCACGGTCAGCTCCCTGACTGGCTGAGACAAAATGGTGATTAACGCAGCTTGCTATGGCGTCCTCAAGAGTCGAATTGACCAGTAGCCGACGCCGGATATCTCCATCGGTAATGGCGCCAATCACACGGCTGGCTTTGTCCACGAGGAACACTATGCCGCTTTTATTAGCATCAATGCGCTTTAGGACTTCACCAATGGTGGCGACCGCAGTGACGGTAAACTTGGCTAATTTTTCTGTGCCGTGATCCACCCTGTCACCCATCGCACCAGCGCAATATTAACTCGTCCAGGCCAGCCAAACGCACTCGTCGCCTCGTAGCAGACCGATAGAAACTCGACAAGACGATGCGATCACACCTGATGCGATAGCATCAGTGTAACAAACGCTGCCAGATCAGTGCCGTCGAACAGGTGGCTCTTTATGTTGGCGCGGTGCGCGGCCTCCAAATCTGAACCCTTATCCCCAACAAGCAGTGAACGGGCCGCGTCAATCGGCCAACTGGAAAGAAGCGTAGTGACCATGCCAGCAGCAGGCTTTCGACACGAACAGATCCGATTAAACGGTTCAACGCTACCTTCTGGGTGGTGAGGACAATAGGCGAAGGCATCAATATGCCCTCCCATAGCAGCGAGTTCGCGCTGCATCCATTCATGCAACGCCAATACCTCCGCCTCGCCGTAA
Organism: Candidatus Devosia symbiotica; assembly: GCA_025050575.1. GTDB lineage: Bacteria > Pseudomonadota > Alphaproteobacteria > Rhizobiales > Devosiaceae > Devosia > Devosia symbiotica. The sequence goes on along the minus strand of JALBVE010000021.1, from coordinate 19,316 downwards.
TAACCGCGCGCAATGCCGCCCTGATTGGTCACGACAAACGTGAAATATCCGGCGTCATTGCATGCTTTGACAGCTTCGCGAGCACCAGAGATCCATGTAATCTGCTCAGGGCGATGGGCATAGCCGACATCGACATTGAGCACGCCGTCGCGATCAAAAAAAACGGCGGGACGCTGACGCCAGCCGCCCATTGATGCATCAGCTCGCGCCAGATCGGCTGGAATGCCAATATCGATAAAGGTGCCTCTATAAGTCCGAGCACTCAGCCGACCCTGCTCAGCCATCTGCACAAAGACCTCTGCCTCCAGCGAGGATGGCATATGATCGACCTGGTCCACGATGGTCTTGCGCAAGAGATAGACGCCACCATTGATGGGCAAGGAAGGATCGCTGCCTGCGGGCAGAAATGCACTGATCCTGTCGCCGGCAACCCGAACGCGCCCGTAGCGTTCGCCCGGCCGATCAGCCAGCAACGCCAATCGGCCGATCTCGTCATCAGCCAATGTTACATGGGCAAAATCGAGTATGTTGAAATCAAGAAAACTGTCGCCATTGAACAGCACGAAAATATCGTCAAGTTGTTGGCGCGCATGGCTCAAAGCCCCTGCGGTACCCAACGGCTGCGGCTCGACGCTGACGCTGACACGCGCCCGCCCGAAGCGCTGACCGTCATAGAGTTCAGCAACATCCTCGGCTAGATAGCCCGCGAGCAGCAAAACTCGGTCAAAGCAATCAAAGCGCGTAATCTCTTCTAGTAAATGGGTCAGAAAGGGCTTTCCCGAAACCGGGAGCAGCGGTTTAGGTGTGGACCGGGTACGCTCGCCCAGGCGAGTACCTAGGCCTCCAACCAGCACAACCGCCTGTCTCAGCACAACGCCGCCTCAACCAAGCCACAGATTATGTGACCGGCGGCAATGTGCATTTCCTGAATTCTGTTGGTGCGGGTTGCTGGTACCTGCACTGCCACGTCAGCCAGTTCGGACATCGGGCTGGGGTTAGTACCGGTTATCGCTATGGTATGAATATCCATCTCGCGGGCGGCACGCATTGCGGCAACCACATTGGGACTGCCGCCACTCGTCGAAATGCCGATCAGCACATCGCCCGCCCGACCAATTCCCCTCAATTGTCGAGCGAACACGGCATTAAAGCCGTAGTCATTCCCAATTGCTGTCAGCGCTGAGGTATCCACAGTCAGCGCGAGAGCCGGCAGAGGCCTGCGATCCATCAGATAGCGTCCCATCAGTTCGGCCGCCAAATGCTGGCTGTCAGCGGCGGACCCGCCATTGCCACAGAAAATTGCCTTCCCGCCGGCGGCGAGTGCATTCGTTATCAATTGGGCAGCATTGTTCACTGCGGTAGCTTGTGCAGCAAAAGTTTGGAAATTCTGGGCAATTTCGCGAAGCTCAGCTTCGGTCGAGGCCAGGTTGGCAATGTCTGTCATATCCGGTCTCTCAATTCCACTTGGGCAGCCATCCAATCGGTCGTGGTCGCGAAACTGTCGCGCTATGCCTTATGCCCCATTTCGCGTCGCAATCAAGTCCAAACCCTTCATTTCGCAAATGGGCATGTCAGATTGAAAGCGAAAAGCCGGTCACCTTTTTGCGCAACAAGCGGAAAAGTGTCGCCCAAGGGAGCCTGGAAAACGTACGGTGACAGTGACTTGGTAGGTGGAAAATAGTTTGTTACTTCGGTATCATTGTTTATCCATGTCAGAGTTCGAGCAGTGACCACAAAGACTATGGACCAATGATCCGGCTCTGATAGAGCTAAACGTTTCCGCAATTCCGGATCGATACCGACCGTCGAAACCAAAAGAGAACCGCCAGGAATCCGTGCTGCACGGATGGGCCTCTCCAGAATTTCGTCTATGGTAGTTGCGAAGGACGGCACGTCGGAAGTTTGCTCTGACCCAACTGCTGCAGCACTGGCGGCTAACTGCCTTGCATAAATTTCATCTGCGCGAGAAATTCTCTGCTGTATATCATGCGATGGGGAACTGTTAGCCACCGACAACAGCGCTTGGCAGGCCTTGACGACGCGAATATCCAGGGAATCTTGCGCTGGTGGATGCAGAAGATAGCGCATTATGCTGCGAAGCGCCGCGGCCGAATCTACCGGCATTGTATCCAGATTCGAATAGTTGAAGAAGGATAGGGCCCCGCCAAGCGCCCGCGCACTGCTCACGGTGACAGGATCACTAAGCACCAGCCATCGATCATATTCTGCGTTCAGAGTCTTAAACGTGTCTAATTCGTCCGCCGAATAGAACGAAATCACATCCAGGTTCTCGGGTGCTGAACCGTAAGAATATGTCATCAGACGTGTCGTCAGGCCGGCGCGATCACTGGTAAAGGCCAAAGACGCGCCAACCAGTGCCAACGCAACAGCGATTGGCCGAGGCGCCAACCACACCGCCAGCGCAACGCACAGCGCCCCCAGAGCAAGAGCTGAGATGAGATAGATGTTCGCCAGCCGCAGATAGGGCGCGCTTTCGCCCAGCAGTACCCCGTCCGGCTGATAAAAGAGCAGGAACAGCGCCAGGGACAGGGCAACCGTACCACCGGCAAAATAGGGTAGGGAGGCCCTCCACCTTGTCCAGGAAGGACTCTCCTCCAGTAGTGCAAAAAGAAACAGGTATGCCGAAACCGACAACAGCACAATCGCTAGTCCATTGACGCGGTAGGCGAACGGCAGCCCGGAAGAAATGATGATGAGCAAGACGATGCTGCAGGTCCAAGCCCAACTCGCCAAAACGAGCGGAAGCGCAATCCGCTGCGCTTGTGGCGGTCGCACAATAAGCAGCCAGATTCCTAACAGCGCGATCGCACCCAGGCTAAATCCTGCAGCAGGCCCGACATCACGGGCAATCTCGATTAACGCCACAACAGGCCCGGTGCCCAGCATGATTTCAGATCCGGGGGAAAGCTCGTAATCCAGCAGCGTGCCAGTGATAGCAGAAAAACCAGCGAGCATAGACTCGGTGATCTGCAATACCCCAAACTGTTCGAGCGCGGCGAGGGTAGGCAGGATGACCGAAATGGGCCCCAGGGCGATCATGACCCAGCCGACAATGCGCCTCGCCGGGTTTGAAACCCCGGCGCGAGATACGGCCAAGAAGGCGCAAAGGCTAGCGTAGGCGAATAAGACGCATGGGATAAACACGATACTGCCGCGGTGCAGGGCAAATCCGGCGGACAGAAGGACTACGATGATCGTCGGCTGCAATATGCGCCGCGATGCAGGCGCCAGACTGACAACAGACGCGCTGACCAACACAGCGACAAAAATGCCTAGCGACACGTTGGCTCGTAAGACGAGGGCTCCCGTCACCATGGCTCCCAAGGCGGCTGCAAAAGCGGTGACTACCTGACACCAACTGACCTCGTTAGCTTTCAGTACCAGAGGACCGACAAGACGAGCCAGCAAGATCATCGAAAGCACTGACAGCATCGAGCCATTGGTAAAATATATCACAGACACAACGGGGGCCAGTAGGGCGGCGAGGCCAAACCGCTGGTAGGACTCTTGCACCACAGATCCGGCCAGACCGAATGATGCTAGAGTACAAACACCCAGAATGGGAATCGGGAACATCCAGTAGGCGTCAATCGGCGAAACGCCAATAATGCTCAGCGCAACATAGACTGATTGACGCAAAGGAACATAACTATCCGTAGAAAACAGATCTAGCCTACCAGTGTCCTGGAGCAGGTATATCGATCCAAAAGTATGGACTTCCTGAAATATGTCCGAGAAAGGATACTTTGAAATAATAAAGTATCTGTAAAAATAGGCGGCAAATAGAATAAAGATATAAAGTAACGCTAACGCTTTATATTCTTTGAAGCGCAATGAACCGCCGTTGCCTTCAAAATAGACCCGGATCCAGCCCACTGCCGCCAGGACCACCAATAGCAACAAAACAGAGATAAATGGAATGTTGAAGGCCGCCGCAATGGCGTGCGCAGCCGAAAATCCCACCAAACCAATGCACCAAGACGTGGCGTAGTGCAGTACAGGATCAGTTACCCGATCAGAGGCAGTGACTAAGAACCCGATCCCCGTTGGGACAATGAACATCGCGCCGGCGGCGACCAGCATCGCAACGAAGGTCATATGCACTCGCAGTAAGGGCCTCAGGAAGGCCTAGATGCACTATGCATTGCAGAACGTCAACCAACAGATCAAGCTAAAAATCTGTTAGCGGCTGCCTTTAAGGCAACGAAGTGTTGACCGCATCGCCCCGCTTCGTGCTACCTGCGACCGATTAAAAAAAATCTAGGAAGGGCGCTTATGGGCAAGGTACTTGTCACGGGTGCGGATGGTTTCATCGGCTCTCATGTCGTTGAGGCTTTGTTGGCAAAAGGACAGGACGTCAGAGCGTTCGTTCAGTACAATTCCTTCGGCACTTGGGGCTGGCTGGATAGTCTGATCGCGGATCAAAAGGCGGCTTTTGAAGTCGTTGCCGGTGATGTGCGTGATGCCAATTCGGTGCGCGAAGCCATGCGCGGCTGCACGGCAGTAATTCACCTCGCTGCGCTGATCGCCATACCCTATTCTTATCAGGCCCCCCAGAGCTACATTGACACCAATATCAATGGCACCCTCAATGTACTGCAGGCAGCCCGCGACCTTGGCGTGGAGCGGATGGTGCATACCTCGACCAGCGAAGTCTATGGTACAGCCCAGTATGTGCCCATAGACGAACGTCATCCTTTGGTTGGCCAATCACCCTATTCGGCTTCTAAGATCGGCGCAGACCAGATGGCTCTAGCATTTCACGCTTCGTTCGCCACGCCTGTAGTGACTATTCGACCGTTCAATACCTACGGCCCCCGCCAGTCAGCCCGGGCAGTGATCCCAACCATCATTATGCAGGTCGCCGCCGGCCATACCCGGATTCGTTTGGGTTCACTCTCTCCCACTCGAGATTTCTCGTTTGTTGCCGATACGGCGCGCGGTCTAATCTGTGGCATCGAAGCCCCAGCGTCCGCTGTCGTGGGACAGACCATCAATCTGGGCAGCAATTTTGAGATTAGCATAGGTGACAGTGTAGCCATGATCGGCGCTGTCATGGGCGTGAATATTGTGATCGAACAGGACGGGCAGCGTTTACGGCCTCAGGGGAGCGAGGTAGAACGATTGTGGTCCGACAATTCCCTCGCCCGAGAACGGCTGGGCTGGGTTCCCCACTACGCGGGGCTTGATGGGCTGCGCCGGGGGCTAAGTGAAACGGCCGAGTGGTTCGGAAACCCGTCTCACCTTAACCTGTACAAGGCGGATCGTTATGTCGTCTGACGGCATCTCCGCTCGCTACTCGCACCTGATTGCGGCGATCCGTTCTGTTGTAGGATCCGATGCCACACCAGTACAACTGCACGAGCCGACGTTTCGAGGCAGGGAGTGGGACTACCTCAAGGACTGTCTGGACAGCACCTTCGTGTCTTCGGTAGGCGCTTATGTCGACCGCTTTGAAATCATGCTAGCAGAGGCAACGGGGGCTGGATTTGCCATTGCAGCAGCCAACGGCACATCCGCATTGCAGGTAGCTCTGCTGCTAGCAGGTGTCGAGACTGGCACGGAAGTCTTGATGCCGGCACTGACCTTCGTGGGCACCGCCAATGCCGTGTCGCATGCCAATGCTATTCCGCATTTCATCGACAGTGAAATGACCAGTCTGGGTGTGGATGCCGAAAAGCTGGTTGACTACCTTGATCGCGTTGCCGAACAGAGCGACGGCAGGCTGTTCAACCGGGCTACCGGGAGACGGATCTCGGCTCTGCTGCCGGTGCACATCTTTGGCCTGCCCTACGACATCGACGCCATGCACAAAGTCGCCAATACATATGGCATTGCATTGGTCGAGGACATTGCCGAGGCGCTAGGATCAACCTATCGCGGTCGCGGAATTGCCGCAAAAACACGATTTGGGGCGCTCAGTTTTAATGGCAACAAGATCATTACTACCGGTGGTGGCGGCGCGATCCTGACCAACGATCCAGAGATCGCCAGGCGGGCCAAAAAACTGACCACCACAGCCAAACGCCCGCACCCATGGTCTTTTGACCACGACGAAGTGGCCTTCAACCTTAGGTTGCCCAACCTGAACGCGGCGCTAGGCTGCGCCCAGCTTGAGCAACTTGACGGCTTCCTTGCAGCCAAGCGTCGAATAGCAACAGCATACAAGAATGCCTTTGCCAATCTGTTGGATGTCAATTTTATCGACGAGCCGGCATATGGCAACTCCAACTTCTGGCTTAATGGAATTCTGCTCGACAGGCCCGATACGGAGCTGCGCAACGCGGTGCTTCAGGCAACGCACACCGCAGGATTAATGACGCGGCCGATTTGGACCTTGATGCACCGCCTGCCCATGTACCAGGGGTGCCCACGGGACAATCTCGATGTGGCGAGTAACATCGAGGCGCGCGTTATCAGCCTGCCCTCCAGTTCTCATCTGGCAGAAATTCCATGATCCAGACGATCGCGTGCATCACTGGTGGACGGGCCGACTATGGCCTGCTGCGGGTCTTGCTGGCGCAACTGAATGCCGATCCGGCTTTTGATCTCAAGATTATCGCTACCGGGCAACATCTGAACGATGGCGGCATGACGCTTCAAGTCATCGAGCAGGACGGATTTGCCATTGCCGAGACCGTTGCCATACTGGAAGACACCGACGCGGCCGCGGCTACCGCCCGAGCAACCGGTCGTGCCATTATCGGCTTGACCGATGCCTTGGTGCGTACGAAACCGGATCTCGTTATTGTCTTGGGTGACCGGTACGAAATTCTGGCCGGCACCTTGGCCGCTCATATCCTGCGCATTCCCATTGCCCATCTGATGGGCGGTGATGTGACGCGGGGGGCAATCGATGACGCCTTCCGCCACAGCATCACCAAGCTTTCCAATTTGCACTTCGTATCGACCGAAGATTCGGCGCGTCGGGTGCGCCAACTCGGTGAAGATTCTGCTAATATCTATGTCGTGGGCAGTCCCGGCCTCGACCTGATCGCAACTTTACCCATTCTGTCCCGCCGGGACCTGCTGGCCGAACTGAATCTGGCCGCTTCTGATCATCTGCTGGTGGTCACCTTTCACCCCGTGACCGCCGAAGCCAACTCTGCACAACAGATGACCGAATTGCTGGCTGCACTTGGCATGCTGCCAACTGGAACAGCTTTCATTTTCACGGGCGTCAATGCTGATACGGGCGGACAGTCACTGCAACGCCAGGTGATCGAGTTCTGCGCCGGGCGCGACAACGCCATCTTTCGCCAATCTCTTGGCAGTCGCCTCTACTTTTCTGCACTGTCCCATTGCGATATTGTAGTCGGTAATTCGTCAAGCGGGCTCTATGAAGCACCCAGCTTCAAGATCCCCACCGTCAACATAGGCTCCCGCCAGGACGGTCGGATCAGGGCCGCGTCCGTAATCGATACCATACCCGAACGCGAAGCAATCAGCCAAGCGATAGCGCGGGCATTGACCTTGGACCTTAGTGATGTCGTTAGCCCCTATGGCGATGGCCATTCGAGTGCCCGTATCGTCGCCGTTCTCCGCGAGATCGGGGCATTTTCGGCTCTGTCGTCGAAAAGCTTCGTGGACCAGACACCAGCACTACCAGCAAAAAATGGAGCTGTCCTGTGAGCAAGACCCTCATCATCGCCGAAGCCGGAGTCAATCACGATGGCAGCATAGAAAAGGCGCGTGAACTGATCGAGGGCGCCGCAGTAGCTGGTGCCGACATGGTGAAGTTTCAGACGTTTTCTGCCAATGCGTTGGCAACTGCAGCGGCGCCCAAGGCCACCTATCAGCAGCGCTCGACCGACATAGGCGAAAGCCAGCTTGCCATGCTCAAGCGTCTCGAACTGCCGCTTGAACAGCATGCGGGATTGAAAGCTTTTGCCGAAGAACGCGGCGTCACATTCCTTTCTACACCTTTCGACTCCCAATCGGCACAATTTCTCATCAACCTGGGACTAACGACGCTTAAAATCGGCTCAGGGGATATGACCAACGCACCCTTGCTTCTGGAAATCGCCCGCTCAGGCGTCAAGCTTATCCTGTCCACCGGCATGGCGCGCCTTGCCGAGATAGAGGATGCATTGGGCGTCTTGGCATTTGGCTACTCCGGCCTTGAAGAAATGCCATCCCGGCGGGCATTTGCCGAGTCCTGGGCCGATCCGGCTTGCTACGCCACAATGCGCGGGAAGGTGCAAATGCTGCATTGCACCACAGAATACCCCTGCCCGCCCGAAGATGCTAACCTGAGTATCATGGCAACGTTGCGCAGCGCCTTTGGCTTGCCGGTCGGCTTTTCGGATCACTGTGAGGGGCCGGCAGTCTCAGTGGCTGCGGTAGCGTTGGGCGCCACTGTTATCGAAAAGCACATCACGCTTGATCGTGCCGCTCTCGGACCCGACCATGCCGCCTCAATGGAGCCTGATTCCTTCGGCGAAATGGTTCGCCAGATACGAACAGTCGAACGTGCACTGGGCGACGGCCGCAAGGTGCCCCGTCCCTCGGAAACGCCAAACATTGCCGTGGCGCGCAAGAGTTTGGTTGCTAGCAACGATCTGGCCGCCGGCGCAATTGTCCAACATAGTGACGTAACCTGCAAGCGGCCGGGCGGTGGCCGAGCGCCCATTGAGCTGTGGGACGTGGTTGGCACCACGCTGCAGCGCCCCCTGTTGGCCGGAGAGGCGTTCGACTAATAGAATAAGTGCAATAGGAAGTCCGATGCATTCCAGCGGTGCGCCGAAAACGATCATCCTTGGTGCCGGCGGTCATGCAAAGGTGATCATCGACACGATGCGACACAGCGGCATAGCGGCGCCCATCGCCTGTGTTGCACGAGAAGGCGGCCATTCGCCCCTGCTTGGAGTAGAAGTCATTGAACAGGCAAGACTCGGCGAGTTGCGGGCGCAAGGCGTTACCCATGCGTGTATTGGGGTCGGTGACGCAGCATTGCGGGAGCGGCTTGCCAATGATGCGATGGCGGTCGGTCTCGAATTGCTCAGCGTGGTGAGTATGCATGCCTATGTGTCAGACACCGTGGTGATCGGCGCCGGTGTGGTCATATTCGCTGGCGCCGTGGTGCAGGCAGACAGCCACATTGATCGCCTAGCTATTATCAATAGCGCGGCCTCGATAGATCACGATTGCCATGTCGGGGAGTTAAGCCATATAGCCCCCGGGGGCGTCTTGTGCGGCGGCGTAACGATAGGCAAAAGATGTTGGATTGGTGCTAGATCGGTCGTTATCGAACAACGCACTGTCGCCGATGATGTCTTCGTTGCGGCTGGTGCCGTGATGGTCAGGAATGTCGTTCGCGCCGGCAGCCGCTGGGCCGGCGTACCGGCGCATACGTTGGACAACGCCCATTCTGAGGACAGCCTCCCCCATGGTTAGATTTGAGCCTGCGATCATCAGCGACGGATCAAGCATCCGCGAAGCGCTTACGGTCATCGAAAGCAATGGACTGCAGATTGCCCTAGTGGTCGATGCGGACGGCGTTCTGACCGGCACCGTGACCGATGGCGACATTCGTCGTGGCATGCTCTCAGGCATCGACTTCAACGCTGGAGTCGACAAAGTAATGAATCGTTCTCCTAGGACAGTGGGAGCCGACGCACCTCCCGCTGCCGCGCGCGCACTGATGAACAAACATAGAATTCACCAGATCCCGGTGTTGGATGTCCGCGGACGAGTGACAGATGTACGCATGATCGAAGACTTTCTCGACGTACCGGAGGCCACCGACACGACGGTATTCTTGATGGCTGGCGGTCTAGGAACCCGACTGCGCCCGATTACCGACACTATTCCCAAGCCAATGATCAATGTGGGCGGAAAGCCTATACTAGAAAGTATAATTGGTAATTTTTCTAGCCAAGGCTTCGTCAGATTCGTACTGTCGGTTAAATACAAGGCAGAGATGATCCGCGAACACTTTGGCGACGGTACTCGTTTCGGCGTGGAAATTACCTATGTAGAAGAAATCGATCGAAAGGGAACAGCAGGTTCCCTTTCGCTGCTATCGCAGCGCCCCAGTGGGCCATTCATCGTCATGAATGGAGACTTACTGACGACGGTAAATTTCAAGCAGCTGATCGCATTTCATCGCGAGCACAATGCGGTGGCAACGATGTGCGTTCGTGAGTATAGCTTCAAGGTGCCCTATGGCGTGATTATCACCGAAGACCACCGCATTACCTCGTTGCAGGAAAAGCCAACGCATACTGCGTTGGTCAATGCCGGAATCTACGTCCTCGATCCTGCAGCGCTGGACCGCATTCCTGCCGACCGGCAATATGACATGACGGACCTGTTCAACGAACTGCTAGAGACCAATCGCCAGACAGCTGCTTTTCCGCTGCACGAATACTGGCTTGATATTGGCCGAATGGAAGACCTCGAGCGCGCACACGTAGAGTATTCCGGAATCTTCCCATGACCGGACGCGCCCTAGTGATCGGTGCCGGTTCAATTGGTGTCCGGCACCGTGAGGTTCTTGAGCAGATCGGGCTGAAAGTCGAGACCATCAGCCGGCGTGGCTCAGCCGAATTCGTCAGTGTTCCAGAGGCGTTGGCATCGGCACACCCGGACTACGTTGTCGTCGCCAACGAGACTGCCGCGCATCAAGCCGGTCTCGCCGAGCTCGATCAATCCGGCTTTGCCGGTATCGTTATGGTCGAAAAGCCAGTCCTCCACCACACCGTGCCGGCCATGAGCTATGGCTTTGGAGCACTGGTGGTGGGCTACAATCTGCGCTTTCATCCGATAATTCAGGCGATAAGGGAGTTGTTGGGATCCGACGAAATCCTTGCCGTGCGGGCCGAGGTGGGACAGCACCTCGACAGCTGGAGGCCAGGGCGCGACCATAGACAAAGCTATTCGGCATCCCGCGCAGCCGGCGGTGGCGTTCTGCGGGATCTCAGCCATGAGATTGACTATATCAGATGGCTATTCGGCCGGACCACTTGCCTGACGGCACAGATACAGAGCACCCAAACCCTTGGCATTGAAACCGACGACATTTGCGCCATACTGATGCGCAGTCAAAACTGTCCTTCGGTGGCTGTTAGTCTGGACTATCTGCGCCGCCCGGCTTCGCGAACACTAGTCGTGATAACCAATCAACATACCTTCCGGGCAGACCTGATTGGCCAGACCCTGTCACAGGATGGCGTCGCGGTTACCCTGCCGCCAGCGGGGCATCGCAACTCGACCTATGAAGCCATGCACCGCGCCGCCTTGACGGGCTCAAAACAGGTATGCACGTTTGCCGAGGGGCTGGAGGTCGTGTCTATTATCGAAGCAGCAGAACGTGCCAGCCAAACCTGCAGTTGGGTGACTCCATGATCCGAATTTGCACTATCTGCGCCCGCGGCGGCTCCAAAGGCGTTCCGGGCAAGAATATTGCTATGATACAGGGTCGACCGTTGATCGCGTGGTCGATTGAGCAGGCGCGCCAATCGGGCTTGTTTTCGACCATCGCCGTCAGCAGCGACTCCGATGTCATCCTGAGCGCAGCAGAACGCGCCGGTGCAGATCATCTGATTCATCGACCGGCCGAGATGGCTACCGATATCGCGCCCAAGGTAGTCGTCATCCGTCACGCCCTGGAGCGGGCCAGCTTGATGGCACAACTGAGCCCGGACGTACTGGTCGATCTGGATGTCACTTCACCGCTTAGGCTACCCGAAGACATCATGGGTGCTGTCAAATTGCTCGAAGAGACCGGCTGCTCGAATGTGATCACTGGCTCGCCCGCGCGCCGCTCTCCCTATTTCAATCTGGTTGAGGCTCGCGCTGATGGTTCGGTCAGTTTATCCAAGCCTGGCACGGGTATCATCCGTCGGCAGGATGCGCCTCGCGCCTATGACATGAATGCATCAATTTATGTCTGGGACGTACCTCGTTTTTTGGCCGCGCCGGCTATATTTAACAATGATACAAGACTTTTTGAAATGCCCGAGGAACGATCAATAGACATAGATTCAGGCCTCGACCTTGAATTTGTGACTTACATTCTGGGCAAACGTCTGCAGGGATTATCGAATTGACCTATTCGTATCGCCGCCAGTTCGATCTTGCCGGAAAGACTGCCTTAGTTACCGGTGGAGGTGGCATTCTGGGCCGCCATTTCGTGGCAGCGCTTGCCGAACACGGTGCCAAGGTTGCTGTGGTAGATCTCGATGGCGGACAGGCCGAAGCCGTAGCCGAGCAAACCCGCCACAACTATGGCGCTACGGTGGAGGCATTTGTTGCCGACGTCGCCGACAAGGCCAGCGTCCAGCACCTCCAAGATCAGGTGGAAGCCAATTTGGGTCCTGTTGACGTGTTACTGAACAACGCCGCGACCAAGACAGCCAATCTTGAGAATTTCTTTGCTTCTGTTGAGGATTTCGACATCGAAGTTTGGCACGAAATCATGTCGGTCAATCTCGACGGCATGTTCCTGATGGCGCAGCGGTTCGGCGCGGGGATGGCTGAAAGGGGTCATGGCTCAATCATTCAGACTGCATCCATTTACGGTATGTTGGCACCCGACCAGCGCATCTATGAGGGCTCCTCTTACCGCGGTCGGGCGATCAATACCCCGGCAGTATATACCGCATCAAAGGCTGGCGTCATCGGCCTTACCCGGCATTTGGCCACCTATTGGGGCCATGCCGGTGTACGGGTCAACACCCTGACACCAGGCGGCGTGGAAAGTGGCCAGAACGAAGAGTTTTCACGACGCTATTCGGCCCGCATTCCACTGGGGAGAATGGCGGAGGCAGAGGACATTACTGGCGCCGCAGTATTTCTGGCAAGCGACGCCTCACGTTATGTCACGGGCCAAAATATTGCCGTAGACGGCGGATTGAGCGCCTGGTGACAAGCCGGAATCATAGTCAATGATGCGCCAGCTGTTCAACAATACGATTATCTCGACATTCGCATTCTGCGCGACTGGCGCGCTCGGCATCCTCATCGTTCCCGTGATTGTTCAACATTGGGGGCTGGCAGCTTTCGGTCTGATCGTCCTGTCGCGCTCGTTTGTGCCGCAGGGCCTGCTCTCGATATTCGATCTAGGAGCATCAGAGATTTCTACCCAGGCTGTCGCGCGTGCGCGCGTTAATGGCAATTGGGATGGAGCCAGACGTCGAATTGGTATGGTGCTCGCCGGTGCGATTGCCATGGGAATTGTCGCCGGTGGCGCAACCATCGTGTGCTCTGGCCTGCTGGCAGGCCTGTTCAAAGTCGATCCGGAGCAACAGGCCGAATTCATTGACATCCTCCGCGTAACCGGCCTCACTGCCGCTCTTTTGATGCCCGCTCTGGTTGCGGAGGGGATCGTGAAAGGCTTCGAGGAGCTCGCAAAGCTGCGATCTTACGAAGTGGTCACAACGATTGTCTATGTCGTAGTGACCTTTATCTTGGCACAAACAAGCTGGTCTTACGCGGTGGTAGCCTATGCCTATCTTGCGACTCTGGTGCTGCGGTTCACGCTGCTGTCCTGGCTAGCATCAGTCCTGATGGCCAGCCAAGGTGGCGCGGGCAGGCCGACCAACGTTGCTGCGACGTCGCAACTGCCACTAGGGCGCCACGTCCTGATCATGACACAGACCAAGCTGATCGGCATCGGACAGAACCAAATTGTACAACCATTGGTGGGCATAATCTTCGGCCCAGCCGCAGCCGGCTTGTTCGATTTGCTAGTTCGCCTTCCGCGCTTTGCACGTACTGTGCTCTCGGTTCTGAACACGGCTCTATTACCCGTCACCTCCCGATTGGACGAAACCGACCGTCCTGAAGCGCTGTCGCGTCTGGGACGCGTGGCCCTATTCATCATTCCGGCCATCACTATCCCACCGCTAGTGGGCGCCGCCATCATGTCCGAAACCATATTGAGCGTCTGGATCGGGCCGGACTACACAGCATATTGGATATGGATGGCTATCATGTTTGCTGTTCCCATCAGCTCGCAATATTCGGCTTTTGGCAGCGCCATGATGTTGGCCCGCCCGCATGTCCAGCTGATCCTAAATCGCATGACCACGCTGCAGCTAGCTCTGATTGCCGTGGTGGCCCTGATCACGATTTCAGCGCTACAAGAGCGATCTTTTATTCTCGCTCAGGTCCTCTCGACCTTAGCCATCCTGCCCACGCAGATTTATGTGCTTGGGCGGCAGCTCCATATTGGACTGCGGGCGGTAGCACGCTTCTTAGGAAGCCAAATCGCACTTCTGATCATTTTGGGTACCGCATATTTCGTGCTGCTACAGCTATATCCCCCAAGCAATTTGTTGCTGGCCGGTATCTGTCTGGTCGTATGGACTGCCGTGGTCTGGCTGCTTGAATGCGCCTTGCTGTTCCAGCGTGGCGACCACGAAGAACTTGCCCGTATGGTCGACGCAGCCAGGGATATTGTTCTGCGCCGTGTGCGAAAACATTGAAACGGCTAATTGCGTTCTGTATTTGCCGAAAAACACAATTGCATCATGGAATTATTGGGCACTATCTTGTAGAAGCCAGGTGATCTGCGTCGTTATGGATCCACTCGTTGGCGCATCTGGGTGAAATTCGTGAGGTAAAGACATGACTAATAGCACCATTGAGACCAAGTCGGCCGCAAAGAAGCCACGAATCTCGCAGTTTCGCCGTGCCCTGTGGCACATCAATCGGACCGACTTGGGCTGGCTGATCAAGGGTGGCCTCAGCCTGCTAAACTTGGGCAAGCTGCGTCAAAGACGCGCCTTGATCAGCCGCCTGCCGAAGTCGGCCGCGCTTTCGCGAGCATCCCAGAGCCTTGAGCGGCAGGGCTATCTGGATGTCTCGGACATCGTCTCGCGCGCCCTAGCAGAAGCTGTGGCCACACATGCAGAGGCTAAGCTGGCCAGGGCGGATGCCCTTTCGGGCCAGCAGGAACTCGGCCACAAGTCATTCTGGGTCAGCCTGCTCGACGAAGACCTCAGGAACGGCGCATATCCATCCAGCCATCCGTTTGTGCAATACGCCCTGCAGCCCGAGGTTCTCTCCATTCTTGCAGGTTATATGAACCAGTTGCCGCAACTGTCGGACGTGTTGCTGACGCTGTCGCGGCCAACCGAAAACAAACTGACATTCTCGCAGCTCTGGCACCACGATCACGACGATAAGCGCGTCTGCAAATTGTTTATATATCTCTCCGACGTCGAGTCACTGAATGATGGCCCGTTCACCTTTATGGATGCCCAGTCCTCCAATCGGTTTAAAAATGCACGCAAGAGCCACATGACAGACGAGAGGGTATTTTCTCGTGTCGGCAAAGATGCAGTGCACGAGTTGATTGCACCGAAATTTTCGAGCTTCATCGTAGATACGGCGCGATGCCTGCACATGGGCAGTCGCATCACACCCGGCCATACCCGTCTGCTCTATACTGCGACGTACTTTCCGCCACCGCGGATTTACCCCGAACCTAAGCCACGCTTTTATGAAGACGGTCCGATTGATCCTGTTTCCCAGGCCGTTTTGGCACCTTAATGCTCAATCGGTGTTTTCACGCATGCGCATAGGACTGATCGTCGATCATCCCAAACGCGATCTCGATGGTGCGGTCCTGCTGAGTTATCAGTTGGCCAAACGCGGTGCCGAAGCGATCATAATTCCAATGTACACCCAAGCTGCGGACATTCCGCTCCTTGGGCTGGATGCTGTTGTGTCTAACTATTGCCGCCCGGCCAACCTGGAGCTTCTGTCGGCCTATGCAAAGGCTGGAACCGCCGTCTTTGTGCTCGATACCGAAGGCGGAGTCTTGGCAGTTAAAGGCGGCAATTCGCCACCTGCCATGGCACGCTCCTTCGTGGAGAACGGATTTGGCGCGGTTGTGGCCGGGTATTTCTTCTGGGGATCTCTCCTGCGCGACGCATTCCATGAGGTTGCTGCATTGCCTGCAGATACCCTGCAGACCACTGGCTGCCCTCGTTTCGACTTTGCCGCCGAAAAGTGGCGTCCCCTGCTAGATCGTGATCTGGCCGGCTACGTGCTAGTCAACGCGAATTTCCCTCTGGTAAACCCACGTTTTTCTAAATCGTCAACCCATGAACGCGACGCTATGGTCGCGTCAGGCTGGGACGCCGGATATGTCGATACGCTCATTGGCGATATGAAGACCGTTTTCGACAATTATCTGCAGACCATCCATGATGTCGCCACCGCCCGACCAAATCTGCAGTTCATGGTGCGCCCACATCCATTCGAAAGCGAGACGCGCTATGACGAAAAATTCACCAACCTGCCCAATGTAAGCGTTAATGGCCAGGGCGGCGTGTTGCCAGTGATTGCCAACTGCCAGGCTGTCCTGCATTTGAATTGCGGAACCGCTATTGAAGCGGTGATGTTAGGTAAGCTGCCGATTCAGATGGAATTTCTCAACACGCCTGCCACAGCCGGACACGCCAAACTGCCGGCGCAGGTCAGCTACTCAGTGGAGTCCAAGGCTGTCTTGCTTGAGACACTCGACACACTTTCAGCTGCCACGCTTGCCTTCGATTTTGCCGGCAAGCATGCCGATCATATCCATACGTTTTTCCACTTCAACGACGGTCTGGCATCAGTCAGAGTGGCGGATGGACTACTCACCGCCTTGAAGGAGCGTACTATGGGCACAGTGCGCCCATCTCTGGCTGGCAGTCTAACCGGCATGCGTCGCCGCCCAACGCTAAGCCAATGGGCGCAAGGCTTTGTCTCGCTGGCTCTGGGTTCATATCGAACCAGCGCCTTGCGGGAACGGCGCGCAAAGGCAAGAGCCGACAAGACTATCCAGCTTGAGCCGGTGCAGTCGCTGCTCACCCGCATAGCTGTTCAGGACGGCCAGAAGGCCTCGACCTTCGTTGCTCGACGCCTTGCGGGGCCTCTGGCCACCCCCTTGTCCAGCCTAGCAATAACGGCAATCAGTACACAATCATGACCATCGACAATCGTCTCGTCATCATCACCACCCTTGCTGAGTACCAGAGCGAGTTCTGGTTGCCCGTGTGCCGCAACATGATCAGTCGTGGCTGCCAGGTAATGGTCTTTGCCTTTGACGATCGCAGCGCCGACCTGTTTGCCGCCAACGATATAGCGGTGTCGCGCATCACGATGGATCGTGGTGTTGACCTTGATGGTCCAGAGCTGGACCGACAGTTTGCGCACTGTCTGAACCTCTATGGAATTGACAACGTCAACATGCTGTTCAGCCATCAGCGGATTACCTTCCGCATCCGCGACACCAAAGTTCTGGAACGAACTTTCGTTCAATATAGCTACGCCATAGAGGCGGCGCTGGATGCAGCTGGTGTGGGTAAGGGTAATGCCGTTATGCTACAGGAATTGGGCGGGTTCCTATCAGTTATCGCCAGCTACTACGCCGCACGACGGCGTGCAGTGGACAACTGGTTCATCGAGCCATCGTTCTTTCGCGGCAGGCTATCGCTGCGTGCAAACAGTTTTGCCGCACCCAAGTTCGAGGCACAACCGGCGGCGGCGCTCACCCCAGCCGTTAAGAGCTATCTGGATGAAACACTGGCACGTCAATCAATTATGATACCCGAAAAGGATCGTCACCAGTATCGCTCAGTTGCATCCAAGGTGCTCAACTTCAAAAATCTCCGGCGCCTGACGCAAAAAAGCCTGGACAAGTACGTACTGGGTAAACATCAGGACTTTGGCCACATCGGCGTGCATATTCGTTCGCATCTAGAAATGATCATCAACGCTGTGCGTACGCGGCGGCTTTATCGCGGCCTCGAGGCAGAAGAGCACTTCATCTACTATCCACTGCATGTGCCAGCAGACATAGCGCTCACGCTACGCTCGCCGGAATATCTCGATCAGGTGACACTGGTTTCTTATCTGCTGCGCACGGTGCCTCGAAGTCACAAGGTTGCAATCAAGGAGCATCCTGCCCAGATCGGCGCCATCCCATATGGCCGCTTAGCCCAGCTCAGCAAGACCTACGATAATCTCGTTATTCTGTCCCCAACGACCAATAATTTTACTGTTCTAAACAGGGCTGATGCGGTCGTCACGGTGAACAGCAAGTCTGGCGCCGAAGCGATGCTGATCGGTAAACCCGTTGTTGTTCTCGGGGATGCATTTTACGACAATGCGCCCGCAGTCACCAAAGTAAGCCGTCTAGCTGATCTGGGGGCAGCGCTACGCGCTGTGCTCGATCTCAAAAATGGCGCATCCACCCCTGCGATTGGCTATTTCCAGAATGTCTATGACGGCACAGTGCCGGGGGAACTTTATGTCAGCAATGCAGCGAATATTGAGACATTCACTACCAGCGTACTCGACACCATGATGCGTAGGCCTGAACCAACCAATCCAGTTTGAGCAAGGAACACGTTGTGGCTCTCGTCTCGATTATCATGCCCGCCTACAACGCCGCAGATTTTATCAACGAAACAATCAATTCCGTTCGTGACCAGACCTTTACAGACTGGGAACTGCTTGTCGTAGATGATGGTTCCAAGGATTCTACCCTCCACATTGTCAGCGCGGCAGCGAGCCTGGATGAGCGCATTCGGCTAATCCTCTCCTCGGGCAACCAAGGTCCGGCGGGCGCCAGACAACTTGCGATCGATCATGCCACTGGGCGCTACGTAGCCTTTCTTGATAGCGACGATCTCTGGCTTCCCAACAAGCTAGAGTATCAGTTGTCATTCATGCAGGCCAACAATGCCGTTATAACTTATACAAGCGTCCGCCGGATCAGCGAGGACGGTGCGACGATCGGCAAGCTGTTGAGCGCGCCCGCGACGCTGAGCTACAATCAGTTGCTCAAGAACACCGCCATTGTAACTTCAACCGTCATTGTCGACCGGGAAAAATCAATTCCGCTCAAGATAAAAAAAGTGGGATATGACGATTTCTGTCTCTGGCTGAGTATCTTAAAAGGCGGGCAGATCGCGCTAGGACTGGATGAAGATCTAGGACGCTACCGCGTGCGCGGCGGATCGGTGTCCAGCCGACCAATGCGGTCGATTGGCTGGGTTTGGAATATCTACCGCCGTGTCGAGCGCATTTCCCTAATCCCATCAGTCTGGTATCTAGCAAACTACGGTGCTCGCGCCTGGCTGAAGCGACGCAATTTCTAGGCGGATTTACGACTGGCGTACCAACAATCCTCAAAAATTGTCTTCGGCAGATATTGAGGATATCCCGAATATTCGACGACCAAGCATGCAATTTCTGACGCCTGTTCATTGAGGTTGCCACGGACCGAACACTATGAAACATATTCGCCGGCCTTAATCTCTGGCCGCATTGGTCACAGCAAGTCCACGCAT
>JALBVE010000020.1 GCA_025050575.1 Candidatus Devosia symbiotica | reverse complement strand
GGGCGGGGGTTGGGTCAAGTGCAAGAAGATAGGTCGGCGACATTACACAAGCTCCTTAAAATTCTGTGTGACGCAATGCTAGAAGGCTTACGTGGCCATTACGCTACGGGAGCATATCTTTCTTGTAGATTGCCAATCTTAATCAAATTTTAATAAAATACGATATGACAAAGACTTATTGCAGAACAAACGTAGAATTCATCTTATGATGACCTACAATATAACAAAATATGCATAACTATATGCATAAATATAAAAACATAGACGATCAGAATTCGTATCGGTATTTCACTAATTCAAAAATGACTATTGCTAAGGAAACGGGGGCGACGGCCCACCTCGGCAATCAGCTTGCGGCACAATGGATGCGAATCCACCATCAGGCCATCGACCTGCTGGCTATAGGGCATATAGGCACCATCACCGGCCTTGATGAATAGCGGCAGGCGCAGTTTCTTGCCCCAGTTCTGCCATTCAGCAACGACGCTGTGATTGCCCTCTTCTTCAAACACCCGGTAATTCAGCTCATGATCGGAGTGCATCAGCTCGATCGAACTGGTCAGCACACCCTCTTCCGAAAGTGTTGTTGCCACGGCAACGCCAATGAACTCGGTGACCGGCACCTTGATCTTGATCGCAACGCCGCTCTGCTCAAGCATGCGGCGGACCGTAACGGTCTTGACCGGATCCTTGGGGCCGTTGTCGTTTGCGGCAACGAACCGGCGCTCCGCCAGTGCGGATTTGCCGAATATCAAAACGACCGACGATCCTTCCATCGCAAAGCCATGAACCATGTGAATTCGCCTTCCTATCAACTTCGAGAGATGATTTTTGGTACTCTCTATTTGTAGGTTCAACATACCCGGCCAACTTACTTACCTCCTTAATCGGTTGGGTTAAGTTTATCTTGTTTTGCGAGAGGGTTAGCAGGATCTTGTATTCAGTAGGACCCGGTTAACCGCGCCAGGTGCCGCCCCGTTAACGCTGCCACATTCGACAAGCTGGTGACGGCGCGCCGGTCTCCCTTGTTCAAAGCCCAGGGCAGTCCTAAAAGGCCCAGAATATGCCCATTCCGCCCACCACGCACGCTGACGATCTCGAACTGCTCCGCACCTCCGCGGTAGCAGCCGGGATCATTGCCAGCGGTTTCTTCCGGCGCGAGATAAAGAGCTGGAACAAGGAAAATGCCTCGCCAGTAAGCGAAGCCGACATTTTGGTGGACCGTTATCTGGCGGCTGCGCTGCTGCAGGCGCGCCCCACTTATGGCTGGCTCAGTGAGGAAACGGCGGACAATCCTTCACGATTGGATTGCGAGCGCGTGTTCGTTGTTGATCCGATCGACGGCACACGTGGCTTCCTGCGCGGCGAGAACAGCTGGACGGTCTGCCTGGCCGTTGTGGAAAATGGCATTGCTGTGGCTGGCGTCGTCTATGCGCCGATGCGCGACGAACTCTATGAGGCAGTCAAGGGTGAGGGCGCCCGGCTCAATGGACAGGTCATTCGCCGCCGTCGCCCCGGAGCCCCTCCGGTCATTCCCGCTGCGAGCGCCGTGCATCAGCAATTGCAAGATGCCGGACTCAACTATACGCGTGGTCCCTATTACCCCTCGTTAGCTTATCGGCTGGTGCAGGTGGCAACCGGCAAGCTTGATGCCGTCGTCAGCCGTCGCGGCAGCCAGGATTGGGATATCGCCGCCGCCACAGTCATTCTTGATGAATGCGGCATTGATATTGCTGACGTCTGCAGCGGGTTCCCACAATTCAACAGACGAGATGTGCGTCATGGGGCGCTTGCAGCGCTTGGCGACATGAGCTTAAAATCCCTTCTTCACGCGGCGCTGATCAAGGCCTATGGCTGCCCTGCCGCCGAGGCGTCTACCGCAAACCAAAATTCTACCGATGAACGGATTTGATCCATGGCCGACAAAGATCCCAACCAACAATTGCTGCATCTGGTAATTGGCGGCGAACTCTCAAGCATTGAGGGTGTGACATTTGCCGATCTGGACAAGGTCGACATTGTGGGACTATACCCGAACTATGCAGCCGCTCTGGTCGCCTGGAAGCAGAAGGCGCAAATGACCGTTGATAGCGCTCAAACACGCTATTTCATTGTGCATCTGCACCGCCTGCTTGATCCGCAGTCTGACAAGAAGTGAGTCGATCAAAGTCCTAGACTTCAAGCGTCTCGACAATGGCCTGCATCGCGCCCGGGCCGCCAATGCGTTGGCGGCCGATATTAGCTTGGCGCCGCCGTTCATCGTCATTTCCCAGCAAATTGCGCAGCGCGATGCCAATTGCCATGGCGTTGGCGGGCACTACGGTCCGAGCCTCGCCAAACAGCTGCTGCTCATCGGTGAATCGCGAACGCCGGTCGCGGGGATTGATGAAAGTGATCGCCGGCCTGCCCAGGCCCAGCGCCTGCACGGTTGCTGTACCCGCCTGAGATAGTACCAGATCTGACGTCGCCAGCAAATTGCCCATCGCCCCGCCATGCGCCATATGCACCGTTAGCGTGCCGTCAGTCAGTTCCCCCAGATCGTCCGATTCCACGCTCAGCATATGGGTTCGGTGTAACCTGGTCTTTTTGGCCAGATCGTCAATATTGATTCCACCCGCGACCGCCAGAAAGATATCAGGACGCTCGTCGACGGGCAAGCTGCGCAAGGCTTCGATCTGCAATTCGAAGCTCTCGGCCGTCAAAGCGCGACTGCCGGGCAGCAGCGTTATAGCCAGCGGTCTACTGCGACGTGTTTGTGCCTGGTAGTCGCCAAACGGGATGGTATCCATCATCACATTGCCCGCCGAGCGCGCGTCCACCCCGACCTGTTCGAGAGCCAGCGCCAGACTGTCGGTCCGGCAGAATACCGTCTTGCAGGCGCGTTTGATAACAAAGCGCTCAGCGGCTGAATACAACCGCGCCGCGCCGGTCTTGTAGACGTCCAGATAGATCAGATCACGATGTCCGGTAGCATAGGCTGCCAGCACCCCAGTGACGTCACCCACTACAATGACGCGCTCATATTTGCCACGAATTTCGCGCAGAAAGCGCAAGGCCGGCGGCACAATCATCAGGCCGCCATTGGCCAGATCGCGCCACAGCGATCCCTTGACGTTACGCCAGCCCTCAGAGGCCAGGGTGGCACGCGGTCCGACAATCTGGCAGACCCCGGTAAAGGCATTTCCCGCGCCGATCATCGGGTAGGCTTTCACCTCGATTGTCTTTGGTAGGCGCGCAATGATAGCCGAGGCGATCCAGTCTTCGCCGTGACCGTTGCAAATGAAAAGGAACTGACGACGAACTGATGCTTCCGCAACCATCAGGCGTTCAGGCCAAACCGTTCGAACGCCATATGCGCTGCGGTGGCGTCGGCATAGGCCTCCTGCCGGTCAACGTTCCAGTAGAACAGCTCATCAAGCGGAATCGATTTGCCGGTGATGGCGCAACGGGCGAAATTTCCTGGCTTGAGGACGACATAGTCGCCATCAAGATAGCGGATCACCGCTTCGGTGAGCGCAGTGCCCTGGCTAAAAAGGTTCATCGCAAAAATCCTTTGGTGACGCCCGATATAGCGGGCAATAGTGATGATCAAAAGAGGCTTTCTTGAGTGTCGCCGCCCGGCTGGCTGCGTGGTTTCCTCCTGATAACCGGACTACTTTCAATTGTTGCCGCAACGGCATCGTCGGCAAACTCGATAATAACTGCATCGCCGGGGGACAGGTTGGCTCGCTGCTGGATCAGATTGCCTTCGGCATCCTTGATGACCACATAACCGCGCGCCAACACACTCTTATAGCTCAGCGACGCCAGCAACTTGTCCGATTGGGTCAGCGCTGCCCGGCAGTCGCTTAACATTGACATCATGCCGGTGCGCAAACGTGCAGTCAGTGGCGTCAACTGACTGTGAGCATGCCGCAATTGAGCCTTGAGCGCCACTGTCGACAGCTTCGATCCAATTCCTAGCAATTGGGACTGCTTGCGCTCCAGTAGGCGCCCCATAGCCGTCCGCAGCAGGGCGGCGCGTGGATCATAGGTGAGCCGGGTGCGATCCACTGTCTTGCGCAACCCCGTTTCGGCGCGCAACGACAGATTGCGTAACCGCTCGGCCGCTTCTTGGCGCTGGCCGTGCAGCAGGTGCGGCGCAAATTTGGAATCAATGCGCGAGAAACGCACGCGCAGCGACTGTACCGAATGGCGCAGATTGCCCAGCAAGTTCGAAGCGGCATAGTCGAGTTGCTGGCGTTCCAGCGCGACCAGATCGCTGGCGCGCGGCATGCCGGCCGCGGCGACCCGCAATCGATCCAGTGCCGTGCTGGTCACGCGCCTTGTAGCCTGCCGCTGGCGCCCGCCCAGATCGTCGACATAACCAATGAGTTCGACCCGTACCGGCACGGCAGCCTCAGCAGCTGCTGTCGGCGTGGGCGCGCGCATGTCGGACACATAGTCGATCAGCGTGGTGTCGGTTTCGTGGCCTACTGCCGAAATGACCGGAATGCCGCTAGCGGCAACGGCACGCACTACGGCTTCTTCATTAAAGCCCCAAAGGTCCTCGATTGAGCCACCCCCCCGCGCGACAATCAGCAGATCTGGCCGCGGCATCGCTCCGCCAGGCACCATGGCGTTGAAGCCTTCAATGGCATTGACCACTTCACAGGCGCAGGTATCGCCCTGTACACGCACCGGCCACACCATGACATGGCTGGGGAAGCGATCCGCCAGCCGATGCAGGATATCGCGGATTACCGCGCCGGTGGGCGAGGTGATGACGCCGATCACCCGGGGCAGATAAGGCAGGGGCCGCTTGCGCTCGCGGGCAAACAGCCCTTCGGTGGCCAGCTTGCGCTTGCGTTCTTCGAGCAGCATCATCAACGCGCCAGCCCCGGCCGGCTCGATATTGTCGATTACAATCTGATATTTGGACGAGCGCGGGAAGGTGGTCAGGCGTCCCGTGGCAATGACTGCAAGACCTTCTTCGGGCTTGAATGTCAGCTTGGCATAATTTCCCTTCCACACTACCGCGTCGATTGCCGCGTTTTCATCCTTGAGGATGAAATAGGCGTGGCCCGAGGAATGCTGCCCCCGAAAGCCGGAAATCTCGCCGCGGACCCGCACATGGCCGAATTCATCTTCGACGGTGCGTTTGACTGCCTGAGCGATCTCGCTGACGCTGAATTCGGCGGCGTTGGTAAGTGTATCGACCATGCCAACTTGGTGCGATATCGGCCCTTGCAGGTCAAGAGCGCAGCCTGCTTACTTCGCTGCTTCTGATTCCTGGATTGCCGAGTCTAGATTGCCCATCGACTCTACGATGTGGTTAGCCAGGGCATTATAGATACCGCCATAGGCGTGGCTGCCGCGCATCAGGGCGACCTAGGAATCGGCAAGGTGGGGCAGGCCTTGCTGATCTATTGACCACACGCATGCTTGGCTGCAGCGCGCTCTCGGGCAGAAAGCCGATCGCCAGATCCAAGAGCACCGCACTCGAGATCGCGGTCGCGTTCGAGGAGGCATAGGCGATGCGGTAATTCTTGCCCGACCGATCCAGCGCGTCCTAGGCATCCTTGCGCCAGATGCGAAAATGCGGTCCGCAAGAGATGGCCAGAGGATCGCGCTCCAGCGCCCTTCCGCCATGAGAGGCGGCTTGCTAATCTAAGGACTACGCGCACCGATATCAGCGCCGCTCTTGCTACGCGAAAGTATACTGTCCCGAATATCTGCTCAACGCTGCCCGCGCCCGCAACGCCCGCCTTTAAGATCGATATCGTTTTCACTGAACGTGGCCCCGCGCTCGATAAATGCCAGGTTAGTACGAATCGTCGTTACGAGCTCGTGCTATCTCCCGGGCCGATTTTGCCGCCAGCCCCGTTTCCTGATGACTTGCCGGACAGTGCCTTGCACTCGTCCGGCCTTTCTCGTGGGTAGATGGTCAGGCAAACTTTACGCCGATTTCGAGCTCCGTGCGCCAGATCACCTGGCAGGCGAATTTGCACCCATCATCCATGGTCAGCTCAAAACTGTCTGGAATGCCGATGACGCTGGTCACCTTTATGCATGCGCGCGCCGACCTCGGACAGATTCTGCACCGTGCAGTCATAGGTCGAATATCCGCCATTAGTGACGATGTGACCGTCCTTGAGCACGCGGTGATTGGATGGTTGTGCGGTGTTCTTCTGTCATCAAATATTCTCGCCCTAGGGAAGCTGAGAAAAGCCGTCTTTAAGGCCATTTAGCGACACGGGTATGCCGATTCCCTCTTCGGGTGTCTTAAACACTACGAAAATCGCACTCTTGCCGTTGGTCAACGTGTCGATCAGGGCATCGTCAAGAAACACCTCCGCCACGCAACCATTAGGCAAACAGCGCACAAAAGCTACCCGCCCCATGTCCTGACTATCAACGTTCAGGCCTAACCCATTGGGCAATAACACGCCAAGCGGTGCCAGGATACGCAGCAGCCGTGCCTCGCGATCAGCAGTGCGCAGGATGATCACCGACAGACCCACATTGGGTTGATCTTCCGCCAGCACATTCTGAATGATGGCGCATTGTTCAAAGCTGGCGCCGGGGGGCGTATCGCAGCTCATCTGCCAGTCGCCATACTGGGCGCGTACCACGCCCTGGCCCAATACCGGACTGCCGCCAGCTGCCATTGCCAGCAGGGTCAGGCTAATGCCAGCCAGATGGCGTTTCAAAATCCGTTTCACTCTAACAATACTCCCGCCGAATCGTGGGTCCGTTCAAGGCTCTGACTGTTTCAGATACGCTGCGACTCAAGTCAACCAAACCCCAGAATTGCAGGGGATATGCCTGCCAAACTGCAGCGGTGATGAGGCGATTTAATAAACATTGTTGCGCAACATGACGCAGCCGGGCATAGTGTCGCCGCAATGGACTTGCCGATTTCAATATGATTTAGGTCTCCGGAAGAGTTTTTCGTTCCGAGATTGAGTTCGAGCAGCTTTTCTATGCCGCTGTAATTGCCACTCAATCCCGGTACGGATGTACCAATTGCAGTCGATACAGGGATTTATGGTGACCGGTCAGTTCTTAAGAAAGATGGGCGCTTCTGCAGCAGCCGCAATGGCGCTTGCTCCGGCTCTTGCCATGGCGCAGGGTGCGGCTGTTGAACAAACCGGGCACTCGATGCCGGATCAGTTTCATCTGCAGCGTTCTGTGACACCGATCATGGACTCCATTGTGAGCTTTCATGATGGGATTCTGATATGGACCATCAGCCTAATTGTGCTATTTGTGCTGGGACTGCTGCTGTGGATCGCCTTCCGCTTCAATGCCAAGAGCAATCCGAAGCCAGCCAGCTTCACCCATAATACCCTGGTCGAGATCGTCTGGACCGTGCTGCCAATCGTAATCTTGATTGTTATTGCTATCCCATCCTTCGGCGTGCTGTCCGATCAATTGACCGTGCCAGATGGCGAGCGCAAATATCTTGGCTCCAATATATTCTCGTTTGGCGAAGTCGATGTGCCGGCGCCTGAGCTGACCATCAAGGCCGCTGGCCAGCAGTGGTATTGGGATTACCAGTATGTCGACCAGAACGTCGAATTCACATCGCTGCTGATGCAGGATGCGGAGCGTCTAGAAAAGAAGCCGAACCAGCCTCGTCTGCTGGCTGTGGACAATGAGCTGGTCGTGCCGGTCAATACCACAGTGCGCTTGCAGATTACGGCCGATCCAATGGGCGTCATCCATGCCTTTGCCGTTCCATCGTTCGGCATCAAGATCGACGCCGTGCCTGGTCGCCTTAATGAAACCTGGTTTAATGCCCGCGAAACCGGCATTTTCTATGGCCAGTGCTCCGAGCTATGCGGCAAGGATCATGCTTTCATGCCCATAGCTGTGCGCGTCGTCACCAAAGAAGAATTTGCCGCCTACATGGCGGCGTTTGAAGGTGGCGACTACGCCGCCGCCAACGCCACGCTTGCAGCAGTGCAGTAGACTAGGGCTCTAGAGGATAATCATATGACTGATACCGCTCACCTCGAAGCCCACGCGACCGGACACGATAGCGCGCACGACTATCATACGCCGACCGGCTGGCGTCGTTGGGTCTACTCGACCAATCACAAAGACATTGGTGTGATGTATCTATGGTTCGCCGTGTTCACCGGCATCATCGGCGGTCTGCTCTCGGGCGTCATGCGCATGGAATTGCAGGAACCTGGCATTCAGATTTTCCGTGGCCTTGCAGACATGATCTATGGTGTTGATGGTAACGTGGCGCTCGACGCCGGCAAGCACATGTACAATGTGTTCACCTCCGCACATGCGCTGATCATGGTGTTCTTCGTGGTCATGCCCGCCACCATGGGTGGCTTTGCCAACTATTTTGCGCCGCTGATGATCGGCGCGCCCGATACCGCGTTCCCGCGCATCAACAACATCGCGTTCTGGCTGTTGCCACCCGCGTTCATCTTATTGCTAATGAGCCTGTTCTTTGAAGGCACAGGCCCTGGCGCTCTGGGCTTTGGTGGCGGCTGGACGATCTATCCGCCCTTGTCCACCACTGGTCATCCGGGCCCCGCCATGGATTTTGCCATTCTCTCTCTCCATGTCGCTGGAGTCAGTTCGGTGCTCGGGGCGATCAATCTGATCACGACCATCTTCAACATGCGCGCGCCGGGCATGACCTTGCACAAGATGCCGCTGTTTGCCTGGTCTGTGCTAGTGACGGCTTTCCTGCTGCTGCTGGCGCTGCCAGTGCTGGCTGGCGCCATTACCATGCTGCTGACCGACCGTAATTTCGGCACTGCTTTCTTCAAACCTTCCGAAGGCGGCGACCCGGTCCTGTTCCAGCATCTGTTCTGGTTCTTCGGTCATCCTGAAGTGTATATCATGATTCTGCCAGGCTTCGGCATTGTCAGCCACATCGTCTCCACCTTCAGCCGCAAGCCAATCTTTGGCTATATGGCAATGGCCTACGCCATGGTTGCCATCGGCTTCGTTGGCTTCATAGTGTGGGCTCACCATATGTATACCACCGGCCTTAGCCTAGATGTGCAGCGTTACTTCGTGGCGGCCACCATGGCCATCGCGGTGCCTACCGGCGTGAAGATCTTTTCGTGGATCGCCACCATGTGGGGCGGCTCGATCACCTTCAAGTCGCCCATGCTCTGGGCTGTTGGCTTCATCTTCCTGTTCACCGTTGGCGGTGTGACCGGTGTGGTTCTGGCCAATGCTGGCGCTGACCGCGCCCTGCACGACACCTATTATGTGGTCGCTCACTTCCACTATGTGCTGTCGCTGGGTGCAGTGTTCTCGATCTTTGCGGCCTGGTACTATTGGTATCCCAAGATGTTCGGTTACATGTACAATGAGACTCTTGCTGCTGCTCATTTCTGGATCATGTTTGTCGGCGTGAATTTGATCTTCTTCCCGCAGCATTTCCTCGGTCTCGCCGGCATGCCGCGCCGCTATATCGACTATCCGGATGCCTTCGGTTTCTTTAACCGCATCTCTTCGGTTGGCTATTATATAACCTTCGTTGCCATAGCGATCTTCTTCTATGCCACCTGGGAAGCCTTCAAGAAGAAGCGCTCAGCCGGCGATAGCCCTTGGGGTGATGGCGCAACGACGCTGGAATGGACGCTGAGTTCGCCACCGCCATTCCACCAGTTCACCACGCTGCCCAAGATCGATTCGACAAACGCGCACTAGGTGCACTCGGGCCGCGTCCGCGCGGCTCGATCAACGACCAAAGGAAAGCAAAGCTAGTGGTTTTAATCGACGACAGCAGACATCTGGCTGTCATGACAGGCGAAGCATGCGTGGAGGATTACCTCGCGCTGCTCAAGCCCAATGTCATGCAGCTGGTCGTGTTCACTGCCATCGTCGGTCTACTGGTCGCGCCCGGCGGCATTAATCCGGTAATCGGGTTCATTGCCATGCTCTGCATCGCAATTGGGGCAGGCGCCTCAGGTGCGCTCAACATGTGGTATGACGCCGACATCGACGCTATCATGAGTCGGACGGTCAATCGTCCCATCCCCGCTGGGCGTATTAGCGGCGGCGACGCGTTGATCTTTGGTGTGGTACTGTCGGTGTTTTCGGTGGCGCTTCTGGGTCTGGCCACCAATTGGATCGCCGCCGGCTTGTTGGCCTTCACTATCTTCTTCTATGCCGTCGTCTACACGATGTGGCTCAAGCGCTCGACGCCACAGAACATCGTCATCGGTGGCGCTGCTGGCGCTTTCCCGCCCATGGTGGGCTGGGCCGCCGTGACTGGCACCATTAGCGTGGACAGCGTCGCGCTGTTCCTGATCATCTTCCTGTGGACGCCGCCGCACTTCTGGGCGCTGGCGCTCTGCAAGCAGAGTGACTATGGCGCGGCCGGGATTCCCATGCTGCCCAATGTCAGGGGCGCCCCGCACACCAAGCTGCAGATTTTCGTTTATACTGTCCTGCTAGCTGCCGCAGCCCTGCTGCCGACCATGCTTGGCTTTGCCGGCCTAATCTACACCGCCATAGCAGCGCTGAGCGGCAGCGGTTTCCTGTTCCTGGCTTGGCGCCTGCTGCGCACCGGCGAGGACGCCGCTATGCGCAAATCGGCTCGCATGCTGTTCACATATTCGCTGGGCTACCTGTTCGTTATGTTCCTAGCGCTGCTGGTCGACAATCTGCTAGCGCGGTTTGGCGTCCTGCCTGGAGTTTTGTCATGAGTGCCCCCGACAAAATCCGCGCCGTCGAGATCGAAGCTCCTGCAGCGGCTGCCGCGCGCGCCAAGCTGCGCCGCCGTCGCTCGATCGCTCTGGCCATTGCGCTGGGGCTACTTGTGATCACCTTCTACGCACTGACCATTATCAGGATGGGTTCGGCGCTGTTTGACCGGACGCTCTGAATGGTCGAGATGAGTCACCACAGTGAATTGACTGTCGCCAAGCGCAACAAGCGCACGGCGATCGGGGGACTGTTGCTCGCCGTTGCCATGGCAGGCGTGGCTTACGCATCGGTACCGCTCTATCAGCTGTTCTGTCAGGCCACCGGTTTTGGTGGTACCACGCAAACGGCTACTGACAATCCAAAGGGCCTGATCGCGCGCCAGATGAAGGTGCGCTTTGACTCAAACGTGTCCAACGAGCTGAGCTGGAAGGTGCAACCCGCTCGGCCAGTTACCGATCAGATCGGCGCGGTCGACACAGTCAATTTTGTTGCTACCAATTATTCGGACAAGGCCGTTACCGGCCATGCTATTTTCAACGTCTCGCCGGAGCGAGCAGGCGTCTATTTCAACAAGATCGAATGCTTCTGCTTCATCGAACAGACATTGCAGCCTGGCGAGACTGTCGAGATGCCAATCGTCTTCTTTATTGACCCCGATCTTGATGATAACCAAGAGCTCGACACCATAAAAGAAATTACCCTCTCTTACACTTTCTACGCTTCAAACAACGAGAGAAGCTGATCATGGCTGAAATTGCCAAGAACCACGATTACCACATGGTCGAACCAAGCCCGTGGCCGTTTGTTGGCTCGGTCTCCATACTGATCATGGCCATGGGCAGCGTCTTCTGGATGCATCACTGGACCCCCTGGGTGTTTTTCATCGGCCTGGTGGGTGTGCTCTACACCATGTTCGCCTGGTGGAGTGATGTTGTCGGGGAAGCCCGCGCCGGCAACCACACCCCGGTTGTGCAGATGCATCTCCGCTATGGCATGCTGTTGTTCATCGCCTCCGAGGTCATGTTCTTCCTGGCCTGGTTCTGGGCCTATTTCGACGGCTTCTTCCGCCTCGATGATGTTGAGCAATATGCTCGTGTCGTGGCGACCGGCGGCGTCTGGCCGCCAATGGGCGTGGAACTATTTGATCCTTTCTATCTACCCTTGTTCAATACTCTGATCCTGCTCACCTCAGGCACCACCGTGACCTGGGCTCACCATGCTCTGCTCGAAGGTAACCGCAAGGGCCTGCGCTGGGGCCTCGTGCTGACCATTGCCCTGGGTGCACTATTTACCTGCGTACAGGTTTTCGAATACAGTGAGGCCGGCTTCTCGTTCAGCGGCATGATGTATGGCGCTACATTCTTTATGGCGACCGGCTTCCATGGCTTCCACGTTCTGATTGGCACGATCTTCCTGGCGGTCTGCCTAATCCGCGCCGAACGTAGGCAGTTTACACCGGAAAATCATATCGGCTTCGAATTTGCCGCCTGGTATTGGCATTTCGTGGACGTGGTCTGGCTGTTCCTGTTTGCCTCGGTCTATGTCTGGGGCAGCTGGGGCGTAGCCATGCATCACTAGTAATAGCTCGATTGATTGCAGGGGGCGCAGCGATAAGCTGCGCCCCGAACTGTTTAGAGATCAGCTTGACTCAATCTTCTCCCTTCAACACCGGTCTGCGCTGCCGCTGCCCGCGCTGTGGCCAGGGCAAGCTGTTCAAAGGCTATCTCAAGGTTGCGCCAACCTGCGTGGCGTGCGGCCCGGACTTACCCTTTGCCAATAGCGGTGTCGGTCTGGCGACCTTCGTGATCTTCTTGATTGCGCCGATCATTATTATTCTGGCTTTGGTCGTGGACGCCCTATTCAACTCGCCACCCTATGTGCATTTGATGCTGTGGATTCCCGCCACGATCATCTTCTCGCTAGCCTTATTGCCGCCCTTCAAGAGCGTATTGGTGACCCTACAATATCGACATGATGCCCATGAGGAGCATCAATGAATGAGCGCTGCGTGCTTGGTCTGATCATGACCGGCGCCTTTGTGGTGCTGATGCTAGCGCTGGCCATCACCTCCAGCTGGCTCGGTGTCTGGCAACTGCAGCGCCTCGGGCAAAAAGAGGCGCTAGTTGCGGTCGTTGATCAGCGCCTTAATGCTGCTCCCATCCCGGTTCCTGCTGTTGGCCAATGGTCCAGTCTGGATCTAACCGAGCTCAATTTCCGTCTAGTCTCCTTAACGGGAGCTTTCCGCTACAATCAGACGGTCACGGTATTCACCAGCCTGAGCAGCGCGCGCGGCGCGGCCTCTGACCCGGGATATTGGGTGGTTACCCCCTTCGTCCTGGTCGATGGCGGTACCGTGTTCGTCAATCGTGGCTTTGTGCCCGAGGCGCTGCATGAAGCGGTTATCACCAATGCGGAAAGCGACACTGTTCAGATCATCATTACCGGCCTGTTGCGCCCCGGTGAGAGAGCCGGTTTCATGACGCCGGCACCCGATATCTCCAATCGGGTTGAATGGGTCCGCGATCCTGTGCGTCTGGCTGATATAGTCGATCCTGGTTTGGCGCCATTCGCACCATTCTACGTTGATCTTCGCGCTGGCGCGCCAGGTGAGCTGCTCCAGGACGGCGAGACGGTGATCGAGTTTCCCAACAATCATCTTGGCTATGCTTACACCTGGTTTGGCCTTGCCATTGTGGATGTTGTCATGCTCGGCTTCTGGCTCGTGCGGCAACGTATGGGCGCCAGAGGCTGAGGCGGTGAACTTGCGGTTCAGCGACGGTTTCACTAGGTTGCAATAATTCTAAAAGGGCACTCTCCTCAATGCAGTTTGTTTCAACGCGCGGTCAGGCACCCGTGCTCGGCGTCTCTGACGCAATTCTGGCTGGCTTGGCATCCGATAGCGGGCTCTATGTGCCGCAGTCCTGGCCGCAGATGGGTGCTGCCGAAATCGCCAGCTTTGTCGGCAAGCCCTACGTCGATGTAGCCCACGCCATTATCAGTCGCTTCACTGGCGAAGAGATCGTACCCGCCAGGCTCAAGCAGATTATCGACGACTCCTACGCCGTGTTCCGTCATCCTTCGGTCGCGCCACTAGTTGAACTGGCACCTGGGTATTTCGTGCTGGAGTTGTTCCACGGGCCGACATTGGCCTTCAAGGACCTGGCAATGCAGTTCCTGAGCCGGGTGATGGATCATATTCTGGCCGAGCGCGGGCTTAAGGCGACCATTGTTGGCGCCACCTCGGGTGACACCGGTTCTGCTGCTATCGAGGCTTTCCGTGGCCGCGATACCACCGATATCTTCATTTTGCATCCCCAGGGCCGTACCTCGCCGGTGCAGCGGTTGCAGATGACCACCGCGCTTGATGCCAATATTCACAATATTGCACTCGAAGGCACGTTTGATGACTGCCAGAACATCGTCAAGGCGATGTTCAACCACCACAAATTTCGTGACCGCGTGCGCCTCTCGGGCGTGAACTCGATCAATTGGGGCCGTATCGTCGCGCAGATCGTCTATTATTTCACGGCGGCAGTATCGCTGGGCGCACCGCATCGTCCGGTCAGCTTCACCGTGCCAACCGGCAATTTTGGCGACATCTTTGCCGGCTATTGCGCCAAAGCCATGGGGTTGCCGATCGACAGATTGATCATTGCCACCAATACCAATGACATTCTGCGCCGCACCATGGAAACGGGCCGCTATGAAATGGCAGGTGTGACCCCAACCATCAGCCCATCGATAGATATCGAAATTTCCTCGAATTTTGAACGACTTCTGTTTGAAGCGGCTGGTCGTGATGCCACCGCCGTGCTGCGCATGATGGACGATCTCAAGCAATCAGGCAGCTTCGCCCTTCCCGAGACAGCTCTGGCCACCATCCGTCGCGATTTTGCCGCCGGTACCACCGACGAGGCTGCCACCAAGGCCACAATTGCCCAAACGCTCAAGACAACAGGTTATCTGCTCGATCCACACACCGCAGTAGGCGTGCATGTGGCTCAAAATCAGCAACATGGCACAACGCCAATGATCACCCTAGCAACCGCTCATCCGGCAAAATTCCCCGCAGCTGTCAAGGCGGCTTCCGGTCTTGACCCAGCGCTGCCGAGCTGGCTGGCAGACCTTTATGACCGCGAGGAACGCTTGAGTGTCCTTGCCAATGACCAGCAAGCAATCGAAGACTTTATCTCAGTGCGCACGCGCGCTGCCTAGCGACAAGAGGGCTCGGTGGTCACTTGATCGCTGAGCCTGAGGAGAATCCTTAGTGAGCGTACAATCGACGACCCTGGACAATGGCATGGTGGTCCTGACCCACAACATGCCACACCTGGAAAGTGCTTCGCTGGGCGTCTGGATCAAGGCGGGCGCGCGCTCTGAGCGCAAGACCGAGCATGGCATATCTCATCTGCTCGAACATATGGCGTTCAAGGGCACGACCTCGCGCAATGCGCTGCAGATCGCCGAGGCCATCGAGAATGTAGGCGGCGATCTCAATGCCGCGACGTCGATTGAATACACCGGATACTTCGCGCGCGTGCTCAAGGAGGACGTTGTTCTCGCCGTCGATATCCTGGCCGATATTCTGCAGAATTCTCTGTTCGATGAGGAAGAGTTGACCCGCGAAAAGCAAGTAATCGTCCAGGAAATCGGCGCGGCGCGCGACAATCCGGACGATCAGGTATTCGACCTGTTCCAGGAAGCGGCATTTCCCAGCCAGCCCATCGGTCGTACTATTCTAGGCACCGTGGATTCAGTGCGCGACTTCAACTCCGACACCATCCGCAAATACATGAACCGCAATTATGTCGGTGATCGCATGGTGCTCGCTGCCGCCGGCAATATCAGCCATGAAGGGCTGGTCGAGGTGGTGCGCGAACGCTTTGCCGATCTCAAGCCCAATGGCGCGCCAGCGCCGCAGCGCGCCCAGTATCAAGGCGGCCAGGAACGGCTAGTGTCCGACCATGAGCAGGCCCATATCGTGATCGGCTTTGAGGGGCGCGCCTATAATGCGGACGGCTTCTATGCCGCCCAGATGCTGGCCTCTATTCTGGGGGGGGAGGGCGGCATGAGCTCGCGCCTGTTCCAGGAGATCCGGGAAAAGCGCGGCCTGTGCTACTCGGTCTATTCATTCCACTGGGCCTTTGCCGATAGCGGTGTATTCGGCGTCGCGGCAGCTACTGGTGAAAGCGAAGTCGCTGATCTGGTGCATGTCATGCTCGATGAACTCAAACGGGCCACCGAGAACATCACCGAAGAAGAAATGATCCGCGTCCGCAATCAGATCCGCGCCGGTCTGCTGATGTCGCTGGAAAGCCCATCGGCGCGTGCTGGTCAATTGGCCCGCCAGCAGATCCTATGGGGACGCCCGATCCCGATGCAGGAGACGGTGAACCGCATCAATGCCATTACCGCCAAGCGCGTTCAGGATATCGCCGAACAGATATTCACCCAGGGCACTCCGACCCTGGCTGGCATTGGCCCCATCAGCAATCTCGCCGATTTTCAGGCCATCGGCGAACATCTCAAGCGTTAGATGGCCAAAGTCGTGCTCTGGCCCGGGTCGTCGCCGATACCGCTGATCAACCTTCGCGGCAGCAATATCCAGCTGCGCTTGCCGCTGCTGTCGAACTATCAGCAATGGTACGCCCTGCGCCACAGCAGCCGCGAATTTTTGCGGCCGTTCGAGCCGCGCTGGACCGAGGCAGACCTGGCGCAGCGGGTCCTGCCACCCGGGTCAAACGCGCCCGTGAAGAGGTGGAGGAGGGCAGCGACTACTCGCTGCTCATCTTCCAGTCCGATGGGCGCAAGCAAACGCTGGTTAGCGGCGTAACCCTGTCCAATGTGCGCCGGCGTGCGGCCCAGTTTGTCAATCTGAGCTATTGGATGGTCAGCAATTTGCCGGCAAGAGCCTCATGACCGAGGCCATTGCTGCCTGCCATTTATCTTTGATACGCTCGATCTGCACCGCATTTACGCCGCCTTTCTGCCCGGGAATATGGCATCGCGCCGCGTGCTGGGAAAGAATGGCTTCGTTGAAGAGGGCTTTGTTGAGAAATATCTGCAGATCAACGGCTGCTAGGAAGACCACGTGCTGTTCAGCCTGACTCGTGAACGCTACGAACTGACTCGTTTCATTAACCGCGTCGTCTAGTGATGGGGCTAATTCGCCACAGCCCCTCAAGCTTGTCGCTTGCAGCAATCCCCGTTACCAAAGGGCCCTCCCTTCAGGAGGAGAGTATTTCCAGCATCGCGCTCATTTTCTCGCGCTTGGTTAGATCGCTGCCACAATGAAGCTTACCGCAGGATATAGTCGCCCTTGATGCGTCACTTTTATGCACTCGCGATGTGTCTTGCGTTAGCGCTGGCATCTCTTACTCCCGCCTTTACCTTGGAAATCGTTTCGGTTCCCGACGATGTAAACGCTGTCAATCTGTCTGACGTGCTTGAGATCCGGCCCGGTGATGGCGGCAAGGTGCAATTATCGACCGCACCCGGCGCCGACGGCATTATCCGCCGCATTGAAGTATTAGCCTCCGAGAAAGACACCGATCCCAGCTTTGCGCTGTTCGCGCTGCGCAATGAGAACGATCAGCAAATCGAACGGTTGCTCGTGGCGCCATTCTATCGGCTGCCCGGCTCAGGCATTCTGCGACCCGATCTCGGCAGTGACCGCGTTACTGCCATGACCCCCAGCGCCGGTATTCGGCCGGTACGGCTGATTGATTCCGAGGCCGATGTTTTTGAGGTGACGCTCGATCCGGGTGCTACCGTGACTTTCGTTGCCGAGCTGACCGGGGATAGCCTGCCCGAACTCTATCTGTGGCAATCCAATGCCTATCGCGATTACGTCAACTCTTTTACCCTGTTCCGCGGCGTGGTGCTGGGTGTGGCCTCGCTTGCTGCAGTGTTCCTGACCCTCATGTTCGTAGTCAAAGGGCGCGGCGTGTTTCCGGCCACTGCGGCCGTTTCTTGGGCCGTGCTGACCTATATGCTGATCGACTTCGGCGTGCTAGGTCGCCTGCTGGGTTTGTCAGCCACCGGCATACAGCCGCTGCGCGCCGCCGCCGAGGCAGGCATCGCCACGACGCTGGCCGGATTTCTGTTCATCTATCTCAATCTGCATCGCTGGCATCTGCGCTTCGTGCATCTTGCCTTCGGTCTAGCGGCCCTATTCCTAGCCTTGTTTGGCTTTGCCTTCTTTGAACCTGCTATCGCCGCCACCATTGCCCGTCTGGCCCTAGCGTTGCTGGGCCTGTCGGGCTTCTTCCTGATCCTGCTGCTAGTCCTGCGCGGCTATGACCGCGCCGTGCTGCTGATTCCCACCTGGATCATCGTGATTGCCTGGTTGTTCTATTCCTGGCTGGTGGTTTCCGGACGGGTCTCCAATGATGTGGCGCAGCCGGCCGTCGGTGGCGGCCTCGTGTTGATCGTCATGCTGCTTGGCTTCACCGTAGTGCAGCACGCCTTCCCCGAAGGGCAGGTCGGCATCGGCACGTTGTCCGAAGTTGAGCGTCGCGCGTTGGCGCTGACCGGCTCAGGGGATTTCGTTTTCGATTGGAACATTGAGCGCGATCGCGTGGTGGTCAGCGACGAACTAGCCGTCCGCTTGGGCGAAAAACGCGGTGCGCTGCGCGGCGCCATTAAACTCTGGCTCGATCGCGTGCATCCCGATGACCGCGACCGGTTCCGCACAGCCTTTGACACGCTGGTTGAGCTGCGACGCGGCAAGATGTCTGCCGACATGCGCATTGCTCGCTATGATGGCAATTACCGTGCCTTCCGCATGCGCGTGAAGCCGGTTCTAGGCGGCGATGGCCAGGTCAATCGCATTGTCGGAACATTGCAGGATATCACCGAAGACTGCGCTTCGCGCGAGCGTCTGCTGCATGATGCGATGCACGACAGCCTGACCAGCCTGCCCAATCGTCAGCTGTTCCTGGACCGACTGGAATGGGCGCTGGTCCGCGCCCACACACCCGGCGGCACCAAGCCGGCGGTGTTCCTAATCGACATCGACCGTTTCATGGAGCTCGAGGAACGCATTGGCCATGCCGCGTCCGACTCGGTCTTACTAGCCATTTCGCGCCGCATTTCTCGCATCATGCGGCCGCTCGACACGGTCGCCCGGATTAGCGGGAACCAGTTCGCTGTCATCCTGGCCTCCGAGCAGGCTGCCAGCAAGATCGCCGAAACAGCCGAGCAGATCCGCAAGGCACTCAAGGCCCCGTTCAATTTTGGCTATCGCGACCTGACGTTAACTGCTTCGATCGGGGTGACCATCTATGGCAGCAATCCCGCCGAAGCCACTGATGTGTTGCGGGATGCCGAGCTGGCCATGTATTACGCCAAGCGGTTAGGTGGCGACCGCATCGAGGCTTATCGTGCCTCGGTGCGCTCGATTGCTGCCTATAATCGCGCCAATGAGGAAGACCTTAAGCGCGGCATAAAGCATGGCGAATTGCATGTGCAGTTCCAGCCGGTCATGGATATTCAGATCAATCAGATGGTGGGGGCCGAGGCCCTGATGCGTTGGACCCATCCCACCCGCGGCGTGGTCAATCCCGACGAGTTCATGCCGCTCGCCGAACGCTCCGACCAGATCGAAAAACTCGGCCGGCTCGCCTTCGAGCAATCGGCCGCCCAGACCCGCGACTGGATGACCACCTTCGACCTGCCCGAGGACTTCTTCATCTCGGTCAATCTTTCGCTAGCCCAATTGGCGACCAAAACCATGCTCAATGACATGCGCAGCCTGGTCAGTCAGGATAAGGAACTGGCACGGCATCTCAAGCTTGAAATCACCGAGAGCCAGGTGATGACCAATCCCGAATACTCCGCCTACGTTCTGCAGGTGCTGCGTAATCTCGGACTGGGTCTGGCGCTTGATGATTTCGGCATCGGCCATTCATCGCTGAGTTATCTGCACCGCTTTCCGTTCGACACCATCAAGATTCCTCAGCCATTCGTGCGGTTGAACGAAGGCAATGGCATTGCCCGCACCCAGGTCCTGATCATCAAATCGATAGTCACGCTGGCCAGCGATCTTGATCTGATGGTCATTGCCGAGGGCGTAGAAAGCCAGGAGGAGCTAGAGCGTCTGCGCACCATGAACTGCCGCTATGCTCAGGGTTATGCCTTTGGTGCGGCGATGACCGGCCCAGAATTCGGCAAGAAACTGGCCTCTCAACTCGGGCATTAAGCGTGTCCCGCGTTCGGGTTGAGCGTAGCCCGGGTGATGTGCAGGCTGGCCAGCGCGGCATTATAGCGCTCAGCGACGGGTATTTCGAACAGCAATTCGCGTGAAAACGGTGCCGTTAACCAGCCATTGCGGCCGATTTCACCTTCCAGCTGTCCCGGACTCCAGCCGCAACAGCCCAGCGCAAACAACGAGAACGCTGGCGCTGGACCAAAGGCCATCGCCTTGAGCGCGTCCAGTGTCGCCGTCAGACCGACCCCGCCCGCTACTGGATAGGTATTGCCGCTCCGGTAATCCGAGGAGTGCAACACAAAGCCGCGTCCTCTCTCGACCGGGCCACCCCGCATCACCACCCGCTGACGGATCGTTTTGGGCAACCGGATGACGCTGTCTGGATCACCCAGATCGAGCTCGTCGATGATGTCGGTAAAGCGCAGATTTTTCAGTTCGTGATTAACCACCAGCCCCATCGCACCCTCTTCGCCGTGACCGACGAGTAGAATGACGCTTTCGGCGAAGTGCTCATCGTCCATGTCGGGCATGGCGACCAGAAATTGTCCTTCAAGTGAATTCATGGCGCCATTGTAGGCAGCTGCAGCCGCCCTGCCAAGTTCAAGGCGGCCGCTGGCGCGGTAGTTGTCTTCACGAAGGCATGATGCAGGCACATCTGTTTTTTGTCCCGTTCTGCGCTATTGCCAATGGCATGCGATCATTTCTGTGTGTCTTTGCCCTAGCGCTACTTCTTCCTCCTGCCTTTGCAGGTAATATCGCCTGGCAGGAAGTTATCTCTGGTGTGAAGCTGCATGCCCGTCAACACCAAAACCTATTGGCGCGTGCTCGGCGAAACCGGCCTGCCTACCGAGCTCAATTTCAGCGACCCTGTCGCAATAATCGGCCATGAAATTTTCTGGCTCTATCCGACGTTAGAGACCGAGGGCGGCTTTTCTGAGTATGTCTATTATGGTCCTACGATACTGCCCATCGAGGTTACCCTGGCGCCCGGCGATACCATGGCCGATATGACGGCCGTGTTGGGCATCTGTTCTGACATCTGTGTGCCAGCTCAGGCGTGGTTTTCCTTGGCTCTGATCGATCCGGCGCCAGACCGAGCCAACGGCCTGCGTCTGCGCCAGGCGATGGTCATAGCGCCAATGGGCTGGGACCGCGACCCTCAGCCAATCGGCAATGTCGTTTTTGACGCTCGGACCAGCATGCTCAAAGTTCAGGTCGACGATCCAGAACTCGATCAAGCCTTGCTGATCGCTGCCACGGCAACCAGATTGCCATTGTTCAGCGCGCCGCAAAAAAGCCCGGAATCAAACCTAGTGCTTTTTCCGGTGCTGGGGGATGTTGGCGAGACAGATCTGGCGACCCAGCCAGTCCAGCCCATCTTCAGGACGGATATGGGCGTTTTCGCAATCGACCTGTCCGTCAAGGTAACACCAGCCCAATTAGAGAGTGCACAGGGGGAAAGGCCGGCTAGGCCTTGTCTGCGGGGACAAAGCCGCATATTCCGGACGCATGTTGAGCGAGGCAAAGTGCTGCCCCTGGGCGGCCATATCCATAGGGCCTATCGAGATATGATTGAACGCGGCAGTCCGTTACTCCCCGTACCGACAAAACTCGTCGATGCTAATGGCTTTTCCGACACCACATCAGACGCCGTTCTGGGGCAGGGGCTGGTGGTGTTGTTCACCGTTCCAGGAGCCTTACCCTGACCTGCCATGTCAATCATCTGCCCGGTTTCATCGTCAATTATAGCAAGCTCAAGGCTGCCGGCGTTGATCGCATTGTCTGCGCTTTCGTCAACGACCATCACGTTATCAATGCCTGGGCTGAAGCCACTAATGCGCTGGGCCTGGTCGACTTCATCGCCGATGGCAATGCCGCGCTGGCCGATGCCCTTAGTCTGGCCAGGGATTTTACCGGCGCTGGCATGGGCAAGCGCTTCGCACGCGCCGCCATATTGATTCGCAACGGTGCCGTCGAAACGGTGTTTGTTGAGGATGCCCCCGGCGTGAACGCCAGCGGCGCACCCGCTATTCTGATGGCCCTCGAGGCCACCAACGTCTAGTATGCGCGAGGAGATTTGCTAATGACCAATTTCACGCCTGTAATCATGCGTATGTCCGCTGCCGCCGCCACAACCTTGCTGGCTGGCTGTTCAGTGGGCGGCATGTTTGGAGGCGGTAACGCTGCCCAGACCCAGACCTTACAGAACGCCATTGCCACACCTGCCGCCGTGGCACAGGCCCAGAGCAGTACCTTGCCGGCCATTGCTATCGAGTGCCCGCCGATCCGCGTGCGTCCCGGCGGCGAGGTGATGTTCTACTATGGCAACGGCACGACCGGTGATCCGAAGGCTCTGCAATATCAGGGCGTGATCGACGAAAGCACCCGTAATTGCGTGGTGTCCAATGGCTTGATCACCGTCAATATGGGTGTGATCGGCCGCGTGCTGCTGGGTCCCCAGGGTAAGCAGACCAGTGTCAATGCTCCGATCCGCTTTGCTGTGGAACGCGATGGCCAGGCCATTTTCTCGGAAAAATACACTATTCCCGTCCCCATTGCCGCGCCAGTCCGTTCGGCTAAATTCGTAAAGGTGATCGACAATGTCGCCATCCCCTATCTGGGCGGCGAAGATATCGTCATCTGGGTCGGTTTCGACACGCGCGGCTAGGATATAATCCTCGCCAGAAATCAAAAGGCCTGTGGCAGCGCCGCGGATCGTTCCCATTTCAGGATCGGTGAGCGGGCGGCGCAGGTTTCGTCGAGACGACGGCGCGGCGTGTTAAGTGGGGCGGCGGTGAAGCGCGCTGCATTGCCGGCCTTGGCGTCGAGGGCCAGTTCTTCCATTACTTCGCAGAAGCGATCCAGCGTCTGCTTGGACTCGCTTTCGGTCGGCTCGATCAGCATGGCGCCATGGACTACCAGCGGGAAGTACATGGTCATTGGGTGGAACCCCTCGTCGATCAACGCCTTGGCGAAATCGAGCGTGGAAACGCCGGTTCCTACCAGGAAGCTGTCATCGAACAGCACCTCGTGCATGGTCGGATAATCGGGGAAGGGCACCGAGAACACGTGACCCAGCCGCGCCTTGATGTAATTGGCGTTCAGCACCGCATCCTGCGCCGCCTGTGCCAGCCCATCGCCGCCATGGCTGAGCATATAGGTCAGGGCGCGGACATACATGCCCATCTGTCCCTGGAACGCGGTGATGCGTCCCAGTGCGCTGCCCTCGGCGTGTTCAGCCAGTTCCAGCCCTTCAGCACTTTTGCGGACAAAGGGCACCGGCGCAAATGGCGCCAAAGCCGCCGACAGCACGACCGGACCGGCGCCCGGCCCACCGCCGCCATGCGGCGTCGAGAACGTCTTGTGCAGGTTGATGTGCATGGCGTCGATCCCCAGATCGCCCGGCCGCACCACGCCCACAATAGCATTGAAATTGGCACCATCGCAGTAGAAGAACGCGCCCGCGTCATGAATCATCTTGGCGATCTCGATGACCTGTGGCTCGAACAGGCCGCAGGTATTAGGATTGGTCAACATGATCGCCGCCACTTCTGACGACAGCGCATCCTTGAT
Organism: Candidatus Devosia symbiotica; assembly: GCA_025050575.1. Classification (GTDB taxonomy): domain Bacteria; phylum Pseudomonadota; class Alphaproteobacteria; order Rhizobiales; family Devosiaceae; genus Devosia; species Devosia symbiotica. The sequence continues at coordinate 7,760 of JALBVE010000020.1, read as the reverse complement.
GGCCTGGACATCCACCGTGCCATCGGCACAGGCCGGGATTGCCTTGACCGAATAGCCCAGGAAGGCGGCCGTGGCAGGGTTGGTGCCATGGGCGCTTTCAGGGACCAGCACGATTCTGCGGTGACTCTGGCCGGCAGCTTTCTGCGCTGCCTTGATCGCCATCATGCCGAGCAGTTCGCCGTGCGCGCCCGCCTTGGGAGTAAGTGCAACGGCCGAGGTATTGGTCAGGGTCATCAGCCAGTGGCTGAGTTCGTTCATCAGTGCTAGCGCCCCCTGTACGGTCGAGACTGGCTGCAGTGGATGGATATCGGCAAAGCCGGGCAGGCGGGCTATTTTTTCGTTGAGCCGCGGATTGTGCTTCATCGTGCACGAGCCCAGCGGATACATGCCGCTGTCGATCGAGTAATTGAGCCGGCTCAGCCGCATATAGTGCCGCATCGCTTCTGGCTCAGTCAGACCCGCCAGATCAAGTGGCATCTTGCGCTCGAAGCCTTCCAGACGGGCATTGGTGATCGTCGCCTCGGGCAGATCGACGCCCGAATGCTCGGTGTTACCGATCTCGAACAGCAGTGGCTCATTGGGCAATAGCGACGAGTCCGAGGTCAAGGCAAATTCTGAAGTGCCTGTGCCGGTGGGGCGGCCTTGCTTGTTCAGGCTCATGCTAGTTCCTCACTCAGCGCTTCGCACAGTGTGGCGATGTCGGTGTTAGTTGTCAGTTCGGTGGCCGCCAGCACGATCAGGTTCTCGACCGAACTGTCCAAAGGCTCCAGCCGGCTCACCGGCACGCCGCCCAGAATGCCCCGTCCGGCCAACCGTTCGATCAGCGCGGCGGCTGGCTGCGTGGTGCGGATTGTCATCTCGTTGAAGAAGGTCTTGTTTAGCACTGCCACGCCAGGGACGGTCGCCAATGCATCGGCGAGCTTGCAGGCATTGGCATGGTTAAGTCGTGCTAAACGGGTGAACCCAGCCTCGCCCAGTAGCGCCATGTGGATGGAGAAAGCAAGAGCGCAGAGACCTGAATTGGTGCAGATATTGCTCGTGGCCTTCTCGCGACGGATATGCTGTTCGCGCGTCGACAGTGTCAGCACGAAGCCGCGCTGGCCTTCGGCATCGACGGTTTCGCCGCAGATGCGGCCAGGCATCTGCCGGATGAATTCCTTGCGCGTTGCCAGCAGGCCCAGATAGGGGCCGCCAAAGTTCAGCGCATTGCCGATTGACTGGCCCTCGGCCACAACGATATCGGCGCCGAGCGCGCCGGGCGCCTCGAGCAGGCCCAGCGAAACCACCTCGGTAATTACCACGATCAGCAGCGCGCCTTTGGCATGGGCCGCGTCGGCTGCGGTCTTAATATTGCGCAGATGGCCGTAGAAGTCAGGCGTCTGCACGACAATCGTGGCGGTTTGCTCGTCGATATGGTCGAGAATGTCGTCCTGGCTTTCCGGCGAAGCCGAGAGGCATTCGAGATCGATGTCGTCCTTGAGATAGGCCTTCACCACGTCGCGGTAATGCGGGTGCAGGCCACCCGACAGAACGATCTTGTTGCGCTTGGTCAGCCGCCGCGCCATCAGCACGGCTTCAGCGGTGCCGGTTGAACCGTCATACATGCTGGCATTGGCCACATCCATGGCGGTGAGCTTAGTCACCTGGGTCTGGAACTCGAACAGCATCTGCAGCGTGCCTTGCGAGATTTCCGGCTGATAGGGCGTATAGGCCGTTAGAAATTCCGAGCGCTGGATCAGGTGATCGACCGTGGCCGGCACATGGTGGCGATAGGCGCCGGCGCCCACAAAGAATGGGCCATCGACTCCGGCATGGTTTTGCCCGGCTAGTGCGTTCATATGAGCTTCGACGAGGAATTCGGGGCTATGGGCAGGCAAGCCGAGGTCAAAGGTCTTCATGGCGCCCGCAGGAACCGCGCTGAACAGGACATCGATATTGGCTGCGCCGATAACGCCAAGCATTTCAGCGCGTTCGGCTTGCGAATGGGGAAGGTAGCGCATGGGGTCTCTCAGGCTTCGAGTTTGCGATGGGAATCCCCTCCCTAACCCTTCCCTTGCGGGGAAAGCTAAAGGGGAGAGGGGAGAGGCTCATTACTTCGTAAGATCGGCGTAGGCCGCGTCATCGAGCAGCGCGTCGAGTTCGCCGGCATCGGCAATGGCGATTTTGTAGATCCAGCCGGCGGTTTCGGGATTGGCGTTGATCAGACCGGGCTCACCGGTCAGTGCCTCATTGACCTTGGTGACGGTACCGGCAACGGGTGCATAGATTTCCGAAGCGGCTTTGACCGATTCAACAACAGCCGCCTCGTCGCCCTTTTTGAGGACTTTGCCGACGCTTGGCAGTTCGACGAACACGATGTCGCCGAGCGCTTCCTGGGCATAAGGGGTGATGCCGACGATACCGATGGTGCCTTCAACGCGGATATATTCGTGATCGAGGGTGAATTTAGTGGTCATGGCTGCACTCTCAACTGGCTTTGGGCTTGCGGAAATAACGATGGGGCACGAAGGGCGTGGGCACTATTTCAGCCGATTGCGCGCGGCCGCGCACGCTGATCTGTAGCTTGCGACCGGTCTCGGCATAGCGAGGCGGCACGAAGCCCAGGGCAATAGCCTTGCCTAGCGATGGGGCAAAGCCGCCGCTGGTGACCATGCCGATGGCCGTGCCGTCCGCATCAAGGATTTTGGCGCCCTCACGGGCCGGCGCGCCTTCAACGATCAGGCCGACGCGTACCCGACTAAGGCCGCCGTCGCGTTCGGCCAGAATGCGGCTGGCGCCAGGGAAGTCACCGGCCTCGCGGCGGCGCTTAGAGACGGCAAAGCCAAGATCGGCTTCGATCGGAGAGACCGTTTCGTCCAGGTCATGACCATAGAGCGGGAGGCTCGCTTCGAGCCGCAGGCTATCGCGGGCGCCCAAGCCAATTGGCTTGACACGGTCGTCAGCCAGCAGGGCGTCCCACAATCTGGGGGCGGTTCCAGCGGGGCACAGGACTTCTAAGCCATCTTCGCCGGTATAGCCCGAGCGCGCGATAATCAGCTTTTCGCCGCCCCAGTCGAATGGTGCATATTCCATGAAACCTAATTCGCTCACGCCAGGCACCATGGCGGCCAGCACCGCCACGGCCTGCGGCCCCTGCAGCGCCATCAGCGCATCATCATCAGCGCGATGCAGCGTGGCGCGGCCGCCGGCAGCTGCGGCGATGCGGGCGAAGTCGCCATCCTTGGTGCTGGCGTTGACCACGATATAGAGCGAGCCAGGGTGCTGTGGCGAGCGGGCCACCATCAGATCGTCGATCGCGCCACCAGTCTCGTTGAGGAGAAGGGTATAGCGGATCTGGCCAAGTCGAAGCCCGGCGATGTCGCCGCAGATCAGTGGCTCGATGATGGATGCGATCTCTGCATGATCGGCCTCGGCGTCGCCACTCGGATTGTTGAGTGTCAGGAAGCTGGGGCCCATATGCGAGACATCGAACAGGCCGGCTGCCTCGCGGGTCCATTTGTGTTCGGCCATGATGCCGATGAGATATTGCACTGGCAAATTATAGCCGCCAAACGGCACCATGCGCCCGCCGGCAGCAATGTGCTGGTCAATCAGCGGCGTAGTCTTAAGCGATTCGGTGGGGTTTTGGGCCATCAACGCTTCCCGGATTAGAACTCGGTGACACGACTATACTGGCCTTGCGGCGAATTCCTTGCCCCTTCTGTCCTGATTATCTGAGAGATTTTCCGGCTGGATGCCGGTTGCTCCTTCGGATGGACTTGGCACTGTGCTGATCCGCTTTCCAGAGTTGTCGTCTGTTGCGGTCCATTTGCCTGAGAGTTTCCGGGGCGGTTGCTCCTTCGGCGCTGGAGAAAAACCAGTCTCTTTCGCAGAGCGCGCACCATGGTGGAGAATCCTTGGGGCGTCAATTGTGTTTGCGCGAGCTTGGTGATTTTGTCCGCACAAAACATAAAGGCGGACCCTTGGGCCCGCCTCATTCAATCCGTTGTCGCCACAGCCTAATTCAGCTGCGTACCGACATCGCTGATCGCCTTGCTGACTAGATCGTCGCCTTTGGCCTTCATCTGTTTGCTGAGCACAATTCGGGCAGCGTCCACCGTCACATCGGCCGCGCGCGCACACACATCGGCCAAAGCCTGAGCTTCAGCCTGGGCAATCTTGTCCTGAACCGCCTTAGTGCGGCGAGCGATCAGATCGGCCAGGGACGCCTGCGCGTCGTCAGCAAGGCGCTTGGCCTCTTCCTGGGCGGCAGTGACGATGCTGGCAGCCTCGCCGTCGGCAGCTAACCGCTTGTGCTCATATTCGACCAACAGAGCCTCGGCTTCTTCGCGCAGACGCTTGGCCTTAGCCAGATCGGATTCGATCTGGGTGATGCGGTCGTCCAGCATTTTGGTGATCATCCGCGGCACATCGAAATACACCATGATGCCAATAAACAGCACCAGCGAGATCGTAGCCCAAATCGTGGCCCAGGTAGTTGCATCGATCGTTGAAATATCCATCGATTTCTACTCCTTGGTCACGGTGGTAACGGCCTTGAGCGCTTCGTCATGCGTAGCCGAGCCGGTCAGTTGGGTGACCAATGCCTTGACGGTATCGGCGGCGATTTCAGACACATGGTAAATTGCCGCCGATTTGGCAGCCTGGATATTGGCTTCGGCGTCAGCAATCGTCTTGAATAGATCGGCCTCGACCGATTTGCGCTTGGCGTCGATATCGGCCTTGATGGCGTTGCGGGTCTCTTCGGCAATGGCCTGAGACTTCGCTCGGGCCGCAGCGACAGCGGCTTCATAAGAGGTAATGGCGGCGTCGGTCTTCTGCCGCGCTGCGTCAGCCGCGCTCAGATCGCCATCAATTCGGGCTTTGCGGAGCTCGATGATGCTTGCGATGCGCGGCAAAGCCAGCCTGCTCATCGCAAAATATAGAATGACGAAGGTAAGTGTCAGCCAGATCAGCTGTGCGCCAAAGCTCGACGGATCGAACGGCGGAAACACCTTGGAATGAAGCGCAGCGCCAGCTTCATGCATGCCGGCAACGGCATCGGTAGAAGCGTGAACCGTGTCAACTGCGGCTGATGCCTCGGCGACGAGCATCACTGGAATTTCGGTTGCCATATTTTAGTCTACCCGCTGATGAGTCGGCTCGAAAGCCTTCTAGAAAAGCGGCGGCCCGGAGCCAGCGCTCCTGGCCGCCGCTTCGACGAACAATTGCGACCAATCAGACTGCGAACAGCAGCAGCAGGGCGATCAGGAACGAGAAAATACCCAAAGCTTCAGTCACGGCGAAACCAAAAATTAGGTTACCGAACTGGCTGCTAGCAGCGGAAGGATTGCGCAGGGCGCCCGACAGAAAATTGCCGAAGATGTTGCCCACGCCCGCGGCCGCACCGGCCATGCCGACAGCTGCGATACCGGCACCGATGTACTTTGCGGCTTCTGGATCCATTTTAAACTCCTTTAGAGACCATAGATTGAGTGTTGTTTGTCGTCCGGCCACCGCGGTCGCACGAAATTCTAGTTAGTAGCTAATGCGATGGGTGGATCGCATCATTGATATACATCGAGGTCAGCACGGCAAACACATAGGCTTGCAACGCTGCCACGAGGAATTCGAGCGCCGTGATGGCGACCGTCATGATCAACGGCAGCGACGCGCCGAGGAACCCGAGAATGCCCAGCGAGCCGAGCGAATAGACAAAGCCCGCAAACACTTTGAGCGTGATGTGACCGGCGAGGATATTGGCAAACAGTCGTACGGAAAGCGAAATCGGGCGGCTCATGAACGAGACAATCTCGATCGGCACCACGATGGGCAGAACATAGCCGGGCACGCCGGCCGGCACGAACAGCTTGAAGAACTTGAAACCGTTGCGATATAGGCCGTAGCCTACCACCACCAAGAACACCAGGATGGCTAGCGCTGCTGGCACGATGATGTGCGAGGTCGTGGTGAAGAAGAACGGGATCATGCCAAACATGTTGGCCATCAACACGAACATGAACAGCGAAAACACGAAGGGGAAGAACTTCATGCCTTCCGCACCCGCTGCGCCCCGGACCATATTGGCCACAAAGTCATAAAGCGTTTCGGCCACAACCTGCGCCCGGCCGGGGACCATGCTGCGCCCGGTAGTCGAGCCGAGCAGGAAGGTCACGATCAGCACGACGGTCAGCACCATGAACAGAGCCGAATTGGTGAAACCCAAGCCGCCATCGCCAAAGGTAAAGATATTGGTAAGTCCGAACTGGTGAATCGGATCGACTTTATTCGGATCGGCCACGCCCAAACCCCGTTGGTCTAGTTGTCATCATCATCCGCATCCGGACTGAGATCCGCATGCAGTAGCGGCGCCGCCGCCTTGTTCATTTCCGTCACCACGCGGATGACGTTCAGTATCCCGGCAGCAAAGCCCACCATAAGGAGGATAAGCAAGCCCCACAACCCTGTACCTAGGTTCAGGTCAACCAGATAGCCCAGACCTGCCCCGACCAGAATTGCGGCGATGAACTCGGAACCGATGCGTATGCCGCACGCCATTCCGGTCATGTCGCTCGGGGACCTGTTTGAAGCGCGATTGGCTTCGACATTGTGTTCTCGTTTGGCCTGAGCGATGCGTGATGCCAGATTATACGTCACCCTTTTGGCGTCATCGGGCTGACCGTCGGTACCTTGCGGTTTTGTCATCCGCGCCCCCTCGGTCGACCCGCTCGCTAGCTACCGGAATGCCCTGATTAGTCGAGCGCAACATAGGGAAGGGCAGGAAGAGTGTCAAGATAACCATAAAGACCGTAAGTTATTGTTTTTTACGGTTAAATTGCCTTGTATCAGGGTGCAGCATGCTATCCACACATAAATCGTAGTGAAGTCGGGGCGGGCGGTGAAGGATTCTCGAGCTTTAGGTGGGCATGATAAAGCGCCGCCCGGCAGCCGCGATGGCAAAGGAGATGTCGCGCAAAGCGTGTATCTTGGCGACGTTGCGGCCAAACAGGCCGCAGTGCGGGGCTCAACCCTGCTATCGATCCAACAGCAGGACGCGCAAAAGCGCCGCCTGAAACGCGGGTGTCACTGCAGTGCACCGCTTGCTCAAGGCCGAGCAGCGCCAGAATTATAAGCTCGGGCTGGGCCCCTGCTGGTGGTGTGCGAAGCCACCGGCAGCTACGAACGCCATGCGCTCGATGCAGCCCAGGCCCTAGACTTTGCCGTCTACCGCGCCCATGGCAGCCGCACTCGCCTGTTCGCCCGCTGCAACGGCTTCGCGGCCAAGACCGATGCCATCGATGCTCGTCTCATCTATACCCGCCCAGTCCACAACAGGCCGCCCTGTGCGAGTTGCGGGCCAGGCGGGACGAGATCGCGCAGATGCTGGGCATGGAACTCAATCGCACCGAGCATGCTAGTCTCAAGCGTCTAAAGGCCTCGCTTACCCGACACCAGGCCTGGCTCGAAGATGAACTCAAAGCCATCGAGATCGAGATCGCGGACCTGATCGCCAACTGTTCCAAGCTCGACGTCAAGGACATTCTAATGCGCTCGGTTATAAGCGTTGGACCCAAAACCGCCGCCACCATTCTCTCCTATCTGCCCGAGATCGACACAACCCCAAAGCAGACCGCATGGTAGGTGCCACATCGCTGGCGGGCGCGCCATCCTCAGGGCAAGCCTCTACAATGGCTGCTCTGGTCGCCCAACAACACAATCCCGCCATCAGAGCCTTTGCCGAAAACTTTAAGGCACGCGGCGAGCCAAACAAGCTCATCCTC